>JALZAX010000025.1 GCA_030948055.1 Verrucomicrobiota bacterium
GGAAACTCCATCTCGAACGGCTGTCGGCTTTCAATTGAAGCGGTCCAGCGTTCCACCACCTTTGGGAGGACGACGGGGTCGTGCACCTTCTGCCAACCCCAACCCTCCATCTCTTCGAGCGTCGTCCCGGTGTATTCGTACCACCCGCGGTTGTACCAAAAAATATGCCCGTTGGGATCTGCCATCCACGCGAGCTGGGGGATTGAATCCGCTAGCGCGCGGAGATCCTCTTCGCTCCGCCGAAGCGCATCCTGGGCGAGGATGTGCTCCTTGATGTCGATAAAGTAGCAGACGACTCCCTGTTGGCCGTCGGGTAGGGAAATGCGGTGGATTTCCCAGTCATAATATTCCTCGGCTTTGCGATCCTGTCGCTTTCCGGTGAAGCCTTTCTGAATGAACGGCTCTCCAGTCACGAGAGTGTGCCGGTAGCGTTGAATTAGCTCGACGACCAGCGGCTCGGGCCAGAGCAAGCGCAGGACTTCCCCCAGATCTCGGCCGATGAGCCCGTCGACTTCCCCGAACACCGGCACCGCTCTCGGGTTCACGTGCTGGAATCGCAGTTGCCCATCGAGCAGGAAGATCCCGATAGGCGACAAATTGATGACCGCCTGGTAGCGGGGATCGCTCGCGATTGCCGCATTGAGGGGTCCGCCAGAGCCAGAAGACGAAGGGTGGTTGGTGTCCGGCACGCTACTCAATCGTTTTTTCTCACCTTTTCGGCCTTCGATTGGTTTCGCTCACGCGAAAGAGCCTTTGACCGCATCGGGGGCCGAACGCAATCAGAAGGCCTTCGTGCCGGAGCAAGACGAGAACTTGTGGCGCTCGTGTCGCGGCTTCAATGCCTTTCCGATTTAGTACCGTGAATACGTGGATGCGTGCGAAGCTCACTGTGCACATTCTTAAACTCAGATAACCAACGTCCGGCTACCACTTATTAAACCTCACTGCTTTTTCGCTCACGTCGCCTTTGCCATGGACGGGCGCCCGCACACTGTCCCACGGGCAACCGCAAACCTGCTAATCGAAATTAACGATGCCGCGCTAACAGCTGGCGGTAAGAAGAAAGGCATCAAGGTTGCCGCGCTGCAGGACGTTCAAAAAGTCGAATTGGCTGGTAAGATTGCCAAGCGTACCGCCCGTGATTTCCTGAACTTAGAACACGAGTTCAACAACTACCCGGTCCGACGATTTGTAGATTTCAACCTTATCGGATCTCCCACCTATATTTCGATTCGCCCCGCGCCGGACAAGGTGTTGCCGGATGATTCAAAAGTATGGCGACTGGCAGAATGTGAATCGGACAAGCTAAGGGCGAAACCGTTGTCCGTTTGAAAATCGCCCCTTTGGCCTATCAGGCTACCTACGAGCAGCTAACCGACAAGCCAGCGGCAGCTCCCGGAGTAATTCCGATGGAATGCAAAAGTAGCTAACGAGTCCTTGCGCAGGAAGAAACTCGAAGCAAAGACTTAAGTTCGCTGGTCGGTTACGGCGGAGCCTTGAGTGCGGTAGCTTGCGCTTCCAGCGCATGGAAACCCGATGGTACTGGACCTTGATCAAGAGATGGCAGCACCTCTCTTGCCTCCGGACGCAAAGGGTTAATGCCGTTAAACTCAGCCGAGCTAGCGGCTTTCTCCGCAAAAATCCAGATGCGCGGTTGAAAGTGATGACCCGCTGAATAGCGGTAAATGAAACGTGGCACGAAGCTATGCTGCATTAGTAGCATGAGAAGATCACCTAGCACGGGCCAGAAGGCGTAGTCCTTGAGGCCGCAGGTATCAGTGTCCTGTTCCGGATACACTTCTCCCAGATAGGGCCCGCATCGATAGAGCGGTAACTCCGCGTAGTGGGTATCGATGAAGAGATACTTTGCGCAGACCTGCGACATCCACGCCACTAACCGCCAGGGTTGGGAAAGGTGATAAAGAACCCCGGCGCAGAAGACTAAATCAAATGGTCCTTCTGTCGGCGGTGGCACCTGCCCGATCTTCTCCAGATCATATTGATGAAAACGTACCCTATCATAACCGAGGCATTCGTTGACCAGATTAGCTTTCTCAACATTCCGTGAGCGACCTTCCAAGCCTACGACCCGTTTGACGCCGGGTAACTCGGCTAGCTGAAGCGAGTGGTATCCTTCGTATGACCCAAGGTCTACGGCCGACTTGATGGCGCCTCCCAGCTTCTCGATGCATTCCTTCACATAGGTGGTCTTTTCCCTGTCGATAGGAACATGACCGCCAAACTGAACGCCCGATCGGCTGACAAAGATGCGGTGCCACGGGTTCAACTGGCTCGCGCGACGCAGGATTTCGTCTGGAGTTAATGTCATGTGTTACCGCGATACTTAACCGATTGCCTGCCTTTCGCCATCAGCTATTGCAGGCGCGCCTTGCCACGAACGGGGGCCCATTTACATTAGCGAATGAAATCACCTCCAGTCGTTGCCCTTCTCGTGGCGCTCGGCAGCATTTCCTTCGCCTCCTCCGGCATCTCTACCCTGAAGCCTACAACAGAGATGGTGACGACGAGCGTCGATACGGCCAATAAAAAATGTGACGACGGCGCCTAGCCCTCGTTAGGCCCATCCTATCTCCACTCGCGGCGCGAGGGCGCGCCGAAAATTTTTCTTATGCTCATCGTCATGAAAAGCGGCGCGCCCGCCGAGGAAATCGAGGGCGTCGTTCGCATCGTCGAACAACTGGGATTCCGCGCGCACGTGATGCCGGGCGCGACGCGGACGGCCATCGGTGTGACCGGGAACCGCGGCACGGTCGATCCCGCGCGTTTCGAAAATCTGCCCGGTGTTTTCGAAGCCATCCGCGTCAGCAAACCCTACAAACTGATCACGCTCGATTTGCAACCTGACCCGACGATTGTGCGCGTAGGGGACGCTGCGATTGGCGGCGATGAACTTGCGATCATCGCTGGTCCTTGTGCGGTCGAAAGTCGGGAGCAAACTTTTGCCGTCGCTGCCGCGGTGCAAAAAAGCGGCGCGCGGTTTTTGCGTGGAGGCGCCTTCAAGCCGCGTAGTTCGCCCTACGATTTCGCGGGCCTGGGTGAGGAAGGTCTGAAAATTCTCGCCGAAGCGCGCGAAGAATTTGGCTTGAAGATCGTCACCGAAGCGCTCGACGTCGATGGCGTCGAACTGGTGGAGCAATATGCCGACATGATTCAGGTCGGCGCGCGCAACATGCAAAACTTTACCCTCCTCCGCCGGGTCGGAAAATCGAAGCTGCCTGTTCTATTGAAACGCGGAATCGCAGCCACGATCGACGAATGGTTGCTCGCCGCGGAATGCATTATGTCGGAAGGAAATTATCAGGTCGTGCTGTGTGAACGCGGCGTGCGCACTTTTGCGCAACACACGCGCAATACTCTCGATCTCGCGGTCGTTCCGGCGATTCGTCACATCTCGCATTTGCCGATCGTGGTGGACGCTTCGCACGCCGCGGGCAAGAGCCACCTGGTCGGGCCGCTCGCGCGCGCCGGCGTGGCCGTAGGCGCGGACGGCGTGATGATGGAAGTGCACAACAAACCCGAAATGGCCTTGTGCGACGCGGCGCAAGCGCTGACGCCGGCGGAATATTTGAAGACGGTGCGCGAAGTCCGCGGCATCCATCATTTGCTCAAAGACGCAGGAAATTCCGGAGCAAACTAAGACCGTCCGGCGTTCCGATTGATTCGGGATGAAATTGCACGCCGTGGATGGGAAACTCCCGATGCTGCAGAGCCATGATTTCGCCGCTTTCCGTTTCAGCCGTCAGCTCTAAGCAATCAGGCAAGGAGTCCCGCCTAACGACTAACGAGTGGTAACGCATCGTCTCCATCGGATTCGGCAAATGCGCGAAGACGCCGGATCCATTGTGCCTAACGAGTGATGATTTTCCGTGCATGAGCTGCGGTGCCCCGATGATTTCTCCGCCGAAGACAGAGCCGATGCATTGCAGGCCGAGGCAGACCCCGAGGATGGGAAGATCAATTTCGCGAATGATGTCGTTACAGATCCCGGCATTTTCCGGCCGGCCGGGACCGGGCGAGAGGCAGATTTTTTCGGGACGAAGCCGGCGAATTGCGCCTAACGAGACTTGATCGTTTCGCCTAACGAGTAGTTCACAACCAAGCTCGCCGAAATATTGCACGAGATTGTAGGTAAACGAATCGTAGTTATCGATAATCAGGATCATCTGCGCGTGCGATCGCGTGTAGAATCGCGTTCGCTTTGCTTATCGTTTCTTGATATTCGGCTGATGAAATGGAATCGGCCACGATGCCCGCGCCCGCCTGCACATAAACGCGTCCATCTTTCAGCACCGCGGAGCGCAGGGCGATGCAACAATCGAGCGCGCCATCGAAGCCAAAATAGCCGACCGCCCCGGCGTAACAGCCGCGCGTTTCTCCTTCCAGTTCGCGAATGATTTGCATCGCTCGAATTTTCGGAGCGCCCGAAACGGTGCCAGCGGGAAAGGTGGCTCGCATCACATCGTAGGCGTTTTTCCCTGCAGCGAGTTTCGCTTTCACGTGCGAAACCAGATGCATGACGTGGCTGTAACGCTCGACCATCATCTGCTCGGTCACGCGCACGCTGCCGAACTCGCCGATTCGTCCCAGATCGTTGCGCGCGAGATCAACCAGCATGATGTGCTCGGCGCGTTCTTTCGGATCGGCTAGCAATTCCTCCGCGTTGCGCGCATCAGCTTCGCTCGTTAGGCCACGCCGTCGTGTGCCGGCGATCGGACGCACTTCGACCACTTCATCGAGCAGGCGCACGTGCAATTCCGGCGAACTCCCGACTAGAGAGAAGTCGCCGAAACGCAGGCAGAACATGTACGGGGATGGATTGACCAACCGGAGACAGCGATACAAATCGAGCGGGTCGCCGCGGAACTCGGTCTGGAATCTTTGTGAAACAACCACCTGGAAAATGTCGCCTGCGGCGATGTGCTCTTTCGCTTTCGTAACCGCGCCCTCGAATCGTTCGCGCGAGAAGTTGCTCTCCATCGGACGCGGAATCGTCTCGCGCTGCGCATCGATCTGGCGAAGTTCAAAAGGCGAAGACAGACGGGCCAATGTGGATTCAATGAGCAACTTCGCGGCTGCATAAACCTCTTCCGCTTCCCCGGGCGTCTCCACGAAGGCGTTCACGATCAGTTTCATGCGGCGCTCGCGATGATCGAAAACGATGAGCAGATTCATGATCACGAAAATCATTTCCGGCACGCGCAGATTGTCCGTTGGCGCGCGCGGGACGGTCGGTTCGAAGCTCGCGACCGTTTCGTAGCCGAGATAGCCGACCGCCCCGCCGGCGAATCGCGGCAAATTCGGATCGTCGGCAAAACGGAACCGAGCCATCGCTTTTTCCAGATGAACCAACGCATCCTGCGCGATCGGTTCAGCGGATGTTTTGCCATTTTCCTCGCAAGTGAACGTCTGACCGTCGCTGCGCATAACCACGCGTGGTCGGAAGCCGAGGAAGGAATAACGGCCGGTCCGTTCCGTTTGCTCGGCTGACTCGAAGAGAAAGGAAACTGTTCCGTCATCCAGCCGGCGGAACGCCGTCACTGGCGTGTTGCCGTTGGCCAGCACGTCGGCGTAAATCGGAATGACGTTGCCCTGTCCCAGCAGCGCTAGAAACTCGTCCCGTGTCGGTCGTAAGCTAACGTCCATCTTCTTGCTCCCGTGGCGACGCCCGTGCGCGGCGTAACCACTCGTTAGGCCGTTCGCAGCTCAGGTTCCTACCAGGTTCGTTCGCGCGTGGGCGCGGGCGCGGACGGAGCTTCCGTGGGACGGACGCGCCCGAAGTTGAGACGCTTATCGTTGGCCCGCCGCATTTCGATCGGCGAGCCGGTGGTGCAATTGTCACACCAATGCCGTTTGTCGCTGGGCAGACGTTTGCGCAGTCCGCAATTATCGCAGACGAAGACTTCGCTTCTTTTCTTTTCGCGCGGCAGGAGAGCCATCAGTTAATTTTCCTCGGTAGTAGTTAGAGGTGACTTCGCAGATTGAAGGGCAGCGGTCAAGCGGCGTGGAACTCATTTACAACTTTGTTCGGATCAGGCCTAACGCAACGGTAGCACTTGTTCTTGCCTAACAACTCCATACTCGCTTCAATGCCGGCATTAGTATTTCAAAGCTTGTTTGCTGCTTTTCTTTGGTGCTGCTGGCCGGGTGCGGGCATTTGTCCCCGTTATATCAGAATACGACCGGCCACGTTCCGAAATCGGTCAAACCCGGCACGGGTTTTAATATCGCCTTTATTGAATTCGGCGAACAAGGCTCCTACCTCGACACCTCTCAGGTAGAAGCGGCGGTGAAGCTCGTTCGCACGACCAGGAAGCCGTTAGTCATTAGCTATGTGCATGGCTGGCATAACAACGCCGGCTCGGGAGATGTTAACCGGTTCTCGACCTTCCTGGCTCAGATTGCCGCTACTCCTTTGATCAGAGATAAGGGGTTCCAAGTCATTGGTGTTTATCTCGGATGGCGCGGCGAGATCACTGACGTTCCTGTCGTTAGGCAACTGAGCTTCTATAGTCGGAAAGCCGCGGCCGAGCGGTTGGCCAGTAACTTCGATTGTTTCGATGCTATTTCTTCCATAGCCGAAGCCGCCCGGAGTCACCCGCGCAGTGAGCAGTACACTATCTTGTTAGGCCACTCCTTCGGCGGCCTAGTCGTAGAAAGAGCCGTGGCGCATGCCATCGATGCCGAGATGCATGGTCGCTCGCACAGGTATAACTCATTGCCGGCTGATCTAACTTTAGTGCTGAATCCCGCTTCCGATTCTATCCTAAGTCGCCAGATGATCGCCGCTCTCTACCAGGAGAAAACGGAAAATTCGCGACCGCTTTTCGTTTCTATTACTTCCACGGCGGACGCGGCCACGGGAAAGTTCTTCCCGTTCGGAACATCCATCGCTGCGGTGACCAAGGCATTCAATCAAGTAGGCGACCCCGGTGCAGAAACGAAACAGAGCGAGCGCGCCTACTTTACTTCAACACCGGGGCACAACCGATCTCTTGTTAATCATGTGGCAAAGAAGCTCGACGAGCCTTACGAGCCGCCAGCTGGCCTGACAGCACTAGAGATAAACCTTTCCCACTCCTTATCGGCTGACAAGGTTGTGCTACCAGGACAAGGCGGTGCGCTGGAGCTTTGGCAACTACAACGGATTTCTGCGGTCGATGTTCCCTATTGGGACCTGCAGGTGGATAAAAGTATCATCGCTAGCCATGGCGATATCTGGAACGAGCGGACCAAGGCACTTATGGCGGGTGTGTTCAGCATCGCCAATCCGATAACTCCTCATCAAAGAAGACCTGAAGCAAACCTGCAGATGAAGCGCGAGTACAAACGCGCATCCTACAAACAAGATAAGGCGCCGCCAGCTAAACCGTAATCGCTAGGAAATGGAGCGGCAGGCTTTGACCCATTGCCGCATGCAAAGAGTCATCTGATAGAAGAAACCGCGCGTCGCATCCGTCCAAATCGCCCCGGTAAAGTGAGACACCTGCGCGTCGATCGCATCGGCTAACGCAAAATAGGTCTCCGGATAACTGGAGCCCGCGAGGCTAACATCGTGCAGCCATTCGATAAAAGGCTCGAGGACTTGAATACCACCGAATTCTCCCGCCAGATCGCGCAGGTAGTTATGCGCATTGCGCTTATGATCGGCGATAGGTGTGCCCACAGGAATACGATCGCCGAGGTGGCGAATGCAAGCTTGTGAAAGATAACCGCTGAAGATATCGCCGAAGCGATCGATCGGCATACCACCCAGCGGATAACCCATGCGGACGCAGTAGTAGCTAACGATAAGATCACGATGCAGCGCGGTGTTTTGGGTGTTGATAGGACTCCACGTATCCTGACCTAGAAAACAGGAGTCGGCGGTGAATCGTAGCGCGCGTACCGGCGCGGCCAACCAGGTGATTGCATCAAGGTCGGGCTCATCCAACCAAAGGCCAACATTCATACGCACGCGGCCTGTTTCGTCGGAGTAGCTAACGACCGGTGTTTCCGTTCGGCGGGCATAAGGATAACCTCGCGGAAACACGCGGGTGTTCGGTCGAAGCTCAAGCATGTCGCAGAAGTTAATCCAGCCGTTATCACTATGAACGGCTGGCATGGTTAGGCTGTCGCTACAAACCAGGCCGCAGGTAGTAAAGGTTTCGCCGGTGCAGTAGTTATCATCGTCGATCGAAAGCAGGACTTCGTAGCCGGATTCCAGTGCCATTAAAAATCCGACGTTGCGGCGATTCTCGGAATCGTAGGGAATAAGAGGTGCGAGATCGGGGAACTTCTTGAGATAACCGTCCTGTTCCTCAATGGTCGGACAACGAATATCAAAGCCGCGGGCCGCTAACTCGGCACACTTGACGTAAAGCTCGGAGGGGGTCTTTCGATCTGGAATTACAATGATCCGCACCCGGTCGCGCACTTCCTCGGCCTCGATCTGCCGACAGTAACCATCGAGAATGTCGCCTTTATTAATCGTAGTAACGACAATGCAGGTGCGCTGATTCATAAGCGCTCGTTAGACCCGACCGAGCAGGCGCAGCCCGAAAAGTCGGCCAAGATTGCGCAAGGCGTCGCTGATTGCTTTGCCTCCGACATGATGGCTGGCGGAGCTGTATTGAATAGGAACTTCCGCGATGCGCAGGCGGCGACAGTATGTTTTCATTTCCGTTTGAAAGAATGGTCCGCGCGCGTGAATACCGCGGCGCAGAATCATCTCTAGTGCGTTGCGCGAGAAAAGCTGAAAACCGCTGGTCATGTCATGCAGCTTAGTGCCGAGAAAAGCATTCGTTAGAAGAGTCCCACCGTAGCTAACGACACGATGGCCAAGCGAGCTATCCTTTAAACTTCCGCCGGCTGAAAAGCGACTGCCGAAAACGCAATCGTAACCTTCATCCATTTTGGCGAAGAGCAGGGGGATGTCAGAAGGTTGATGCGAAAACCCGGCGTCGATCTCGAGAATCCAATCTGCCCCGCGTGCGAGCGCTTCGCGATGACCGCGCAGATACGCGTCGGCGATTCCGCGGTTTTCCGGCGCCCAGATTACTTCTAGTTGCGGCGTGGAGCGCGCTACTTCCTCCATCAGCTCGCGTGTTTGATCGGTGCTAACGCGGTCGAGCACAATCAGCATTTTCATTTCTCGAAAGTCACGACACTGTTCGAAAACCGCGCGGACGAAATCGACCGCCGTGGCAGCTTCGTTGGCCATCGGACAAACGACGGCGAGAAAAAGATCAGCTCGAGCGCGAGCTTGAGGCATCGGAGTTATACGCGCATAAGAGCTGTCCGCGCGCAAGCAACAATCGACTTCCGCGAGCGGCGGAATACTCTGCGCGCATGGTTGCCCTTCGCCGCGCGGTTGCACCGCTGCTGCTTCTCGCCATCGGCATCCTATTCTTCCCCGCGGGCGGTCGCGACGACGCGCACATTGGTTATTGGGTGGCGTTGGGTCTGTCGCGTTTCGGTCGGGTGATAAATTACAACGGGGAGGCGATCGAGCAGAGTTCGACGCTTTTGCATGCGCTGCTTCTGGCGGCCGCGCATCGGCTTAGCGGCATCGACATGATAATTTTGGGACACCTCTCCGCGATTGTTTTCGGTGTGGCCGCGGTTCTTTTGACGCAGCAACTCGCGACGCGTGTCGATCGACGACTGGCCGTCCCGACCGGTCTGCTGACCGCGAGCTCGGCGTATTTCGCTTACTGGAGTTTCGGTGGAATGGAAGCGACGCTTTGCGCTTTGCTTGCGGTTTGGATTGTACTGCTGTTCGGCGATTTTGTTTCGCGCTCTAACGAGAGGTTGATTAGCGCGAAGCTGCTTTGGATCGCAGTGGCGATGCTGGCCTTTCTACTCGTTAGACCAGAACAGCCATTGGTTCTCTTTTGCATGTTAATCGGCGCGGCCGCTTTCGCGTTCTGGCGGCGCGACTATATCGGACAAAGAATCATTCCGCTCGTTGTGGTCGCCGTAGTCATGGTCGCCGCGATCTTCCTTTGGCGCTGGCACACGTTCGGCAGTCTTTTTCCACAGCCGGTCAGCGCAAAATCCGGCAGCCTTTCCGCGCATACGCTGAAGTCAGGCCTGCGCTATTATCGGAAACAAATCATTCTGGAGCCCGGTGTCGCGCTCTTCACGACCGCAGCCCTCGCCGGCATATTTTTCGCGATTCGAAAAATTCTTCGAGAGAAAACACCGAATGCGCATCTGGTTTTTGCGCTGCTTTTTTTTGGCAGCTATGCCGCATTTGTTCTTCTCGCGGGTGGAGATTGGATGGAAGCAGGTCGGTTCGTTGTTCCGCTACTGCCGATTGCGGCATTGTTTGTCGCATTTGCGTTGTCGCAATTTTCTCCAAGTCGTGCCCGCATCGCAGCGATTGTTCTCGCGCTCGCGCAAGTGAGCGCCATCTATCGAGTGGCGGCGCATGACTCAACCGCTATCCCATTTTGGAGCTCCGTCACGACCGAGCCGTATGCGACGGAAATGCGGTCGTTAGACTTTACTTGGTTCGAGCGCGCCAATCGACCAAACCTGCGTGACATCCCAACGGTGCGCCGACTGGATGCACTCGTTAGGCAACTCCGTGCGGCCAAATCCGACGCTGAACCCGTGCGGATGATGAGTGCGCAACTTGGGATGGTGGCCTATTACGTCGTCGGTCGGCATTTTGGTCATGTTGAAATTCTTGATCGCCGCGGTCTGGTCGATCGACGTTTTAGTTCATGTCCGTTGCTGGGAAAACTGGACCGAACCGCCGGCGGCTTGCAGCTCAACTACGAATATTATTTCGCGCATCGCGCCGAACTGGAACGCGATTGCGCTATCCCACGCCCCGATATTATTTTCGACATCGGCGACGCGCCTGTGATGTCCGATTATACCGTCGTTTACACACAAACGGGCACGATTCGGACCGACTCGAGATTTCTTCCGGGAAGTGCATTTCGCGCCAGCCAATTCATCGCCGTGCGAAATGATTGGTTGCCGGCTCTTCACGCCGGCGAATAATTTAGCCGTCGCAACAGCGGGCCTATAGCTCAGCGGTTAGAGCAGGGGACTCATAATCCCTTGGTCCCAGGTTCGAATCCTGGTGGGCCCACAATTTTCTCGAAGGATTGACTTCCATAAGAAAATTCGCGCAAAATCATCATTTCCCCTCGTAATCCGTTGACAAAGGCGCGAGGTGGTTTCAATAATGCGGTGTGCTGAAAAAATTCATCCCGCAAAAGCCCCTGTCGTCGATCGGAGAAGGATCGTTGAGCGCGGGCGCTGATGATAACAACGGCCCCTCCTACCGCGAAGAACCAAGGCAGACACCACCACCACCAATCACCGATCATCACAAAATTATGGCAGAACACTCCGGCAAAGACATCCTCTCGAGCGACGTTGAAATCAAAGGCTCGATCAAATTCCAAAAGGAACTCCTCATCGACGGCAAAGTGGAAGGTGAGATTAACTCGGACGGCGTTTTGACCATCGGGGAAAATGCCGACATTCGCGGCGAGATTAAGACCAAGTCCATCACCGTTTACGGCAAAGTGCAGGGCAACATCACCGTCGGCGAACGTTGCGAGCTCAAATCGCGTTGCACGCTGCAGGGTGATTTGAAAGCGGCGCGTCTCGTTATCGAAGAAGGTGCGACCTTCATCGGCAAGTCCGAGGTGACCAGTTCGGGTGCGGGCAAGCCGAGCTCGAATTCGCGTCCGGAAATCGTCCGCAACGACGAACCTGCGACGCCAGTGAAAGCCGCTTTCGGCGCGCGGGCCTAACGAGAGCTTTTAGCTTCCGCGCCCAGTGGCAAAGCCCGGCCCTGCCAAGCTCAGTGTGGAATGTCCGCACTGCGGCTTCAAGCAGATGGAATATGCTGCCGTCAAAAGCACAATGTGCCGGCAATGCGGCGGCGCTTTTGTTCCATCCGCGCCGAAGCAGGCCGAGATAAGATTACGCGCGCCGCGCGAAGTTCCGAACGCGCCGCCTTCTGTTCGCGAGGAACCGTCGATCCTCAATAAGATCGAGGGTTTTTGGAAACCGCAGCGCAGTTCCGTCGTCGAATGTTTCGAATGCAAAGCGAAACAGGAAGTGACGTCGGCCGCGACTTCGACGACGTGCCCGAAATGCAGCGCTCATCTCGATCTTCGCGATTACAAAATCACGACGAGTTTTAGTCGCGCCATTCGTACGCACGGCGACGTGCACATCACCACGAAGGGAGATTTGAGCAGCAGTAACGTCGTCTGCAGTTCCGCGTTGGTGGAAGGAAAGCTGCGCGGCGATTTGCACTGCCCAGGCACGGTTACTATTAACTACAGCGGCAAGATTCCTGGGCGCGTTTCCGGTGGTCATGTCTTGATCGAACGAAAATCGGAAGTGCAATTTTTTCGGCGCGTTCGAACAAAGAGCATCGAGATTCGCGGACAGATGACCGGCGAAATTATTGCCGAAGGGGTGGTGGTTATTCATCGCAACGCAACACTCGAAGGAAACGTCACCGCCAAATCGATCTCGGTGGAAAAAGGCGCGACGTTTTCGGGTCAACTGGTGATCGGCAGCAGCGGTCTGACGCAAGCGGAGTTATTACCAGCGGAAAGCTCGGCGCCGCCGAAAGCACAACCCGAAGGCGTTTTGCCCGGAATGGTGCAGCCGCTTCCCGCTACTTAACCGGCCCTCGGGCTGAATGCGCAAGAAGGTTCCGCGCAGTCCTTACGACCGCCTCGGCGGTTACGTGCATTTGCCGCGTCTCATCGACAAGGCAAAGCTGCACCGCAAAGGCCTCCTCAATGGTTACAACTACAAGACGGTCGGCTTCGATAAGCATTTGCTCGCGTTTTTGAAATTGAATCCGGATGCCTTCGAAGAAGCGGCTCACCGTCTCGACAATGACGGTGCCATTCTGGAGTGGATAGAGCAAAACGGCGCGAAACATTCCGCGGAGGCGATCGAGGAATGGAATGACGCCATGATTGAACGCCATCCTGATACCGCGGTGAAAAAAGCGCGCTTCCTTCATTTCTTAAAGGAGGCCGGCGGGGAAAATCGAAAAGATATCCGGACCTATTTCGATCTGATCGAATTCGACGAAGGGCGAAAGAAATAATCGCCTAACGAATGAACTGTTTAAAAAGCTGATTCGCTTCTTCCAGCGTTTCCTTGCTGCCGATGTCGAACCAGGTGCCGGTGATCTGCTGTGTTTTGACCGGTTTGCGCGTATATAACCACTGGATGAAGCGGCCCGGTTGATCGGGGTTGTTTCCGGCCGCGATGTAGGTCGTAAAAAGCGAAATTGTCTCGCGCGAAAAATAATACAGCGCGATCCCCGTCAGAGTGCTTTTTGGTTCGGTCGGTTTTTCCTCGAACGAACTTAAGACTCCGTTCCCGTCGGTTGTAATCGCGCTGTATTTCTTGATTGCTTCCAAATTACCGACGTCGTAGGTCGCCAGCGTTGCCTCCGAGCCTTGAGCCGCGCGCGAAAAATCCGTCAACGGCGCGCTGAAAAGATTGTCGCCCGCGACCACGAGCAGATCTTCTTCGGCCAGATTCTCACGCAAAACCGCGAGTTGGATGTCGCCGATCGCGCCTAGTTTATCGGAATCGTCGTTCGAGCCATCGTTAATGATCTTGATTGGGTGCGATGGCTGACGCGCTTGGTACGTCGCGGCCCATTCCTGGAAATCCCTGGCGAATTTATCATTGGTCACCACAAAGATTCCTTTGATGTCCGGAACCGGACTCAGATTGTCGAGGACCCATTCGATCATCGGCTTCCCCGCGACTTCTAGGAGCGGCTTCGCTTTCGTCAGCGTCAGTGGATAAAGGCGCGTGGCGTAACCGGCGGCGAGGATAAGAACATTCATTGGTTAGGCGAAACGTGGCCGCGAACCTTACCCGACCGCTGCAGCGGAGTCAGTCGGAATTTTACCTACCGCTGCCCGCTGCAGACGTTTCTGCAGAGAATCGATGCGTCCGGTCTCGGTGATTTTTGCGCGCGTTTCGGCGTCGACCACATAGAAGGTGTCGATGGCCGCGCCTTTCTCGGTGCTGACCCGCGAAAGCGCGATGGAAATTCCTTCTTCGCTCATGACGGAGAGCAACTCGAAAAGCAGACCCAGTTGATCCGGCGTTTGAATTTGCACGAGGGTAAAACGGGGATGCGTTTTGTTGTCGATTGCGATTGAGGTTGGGATATCTAACCTCGGGCCCTTTCGCTTTTCGATCTTGCTTCTCGCTTCCGTGAGCAAAGGGAGGAAATCAAAATCCATCTTCGCGGAGGCACGTAGAGTTTCTTCCACTCGGGCGAAAACGGCTTCATCGGTGATGGCGCGGCCGTTGACATCGCTCACGCGAAAAATATCAAGCACGACGTTGTCGCCGCGCGTGTAAACATCCGCGCTTAAGATGTTCAGTGGGACGATAGAGAACGACCCCGCGATTCGAACCAGGAGGTTCTGCGCGTCCCATCCACATAGCGAAACGACGGAATGTCCTTGTGCGGGGACGGCTTCCCATTGCACGGCGGGAGCGAGCGGTGGCTTTTCCTGAAGGTAAAGATTCTGTAAGAAAGTGCGAAATAACTGTGCGTGGGATGCAATTTCCTTCACGGAAAAGGCGCGGAAATAATTGTCGGGCATGAAGTCGAAATGCGTTTCGATTTCCTCGGCGAAGTTTGCCGGAAGTTCCGCGCTAACTTCATGCTGCAGTTTTTCGCGCTCGATTTTTCGCGCGAGATGAAAAGCAGCCTGGTCTGCCAGGTATTGCGAAGTGGCATGATAGATTTGCCAGACTAACGACTCCTTCCAGTCCGACCATTTCTCCGCGCTCGTGCCTTGACCATCGGCCAGGGTCAACAA
>JALZAX010000260.1 GCA_030948055.1 Verrucomicrobiota bacterium
ACAGGTGTTAACGGTTGAGCCGGGTCTGTATTATCCAGGGCTGGGAGGCGTGCGGATCGAAGACGTCGCAGTCGTAACCGAAAACGGAAATCGTCTTCTCTCGAAATTCGAAAAACGTCTCGAAATTTAGCGCGTTGAACGAACGCCGGTACGCGATGTCTAACGTTGTTAACTAATTATCCTTATGTACATGACCCATGGTTTTGGTTTCGGTTCCAACTGGCTTGTGCTCGTTGGCATCCCGTTGATTATCGGCCTCTGGGCGCAATTTCGTGTCACCAGTGCATTTAAGAAGTGGGGCGAAGTTCGCGCCACTTCGAACATCAGCGGCGCGGAAGCAGCGCGTGAAATTTTACAGGCAGCGCAAATTCACGATGTGCACGTGGTGGAGACGAACGATTTTCTCGGCGATCACTACGATCCGACAAATAAACAACTGCACTTATCCTCGAAGGTTTTTAACGAGCCTTCCGTGGCATCGCTCGGCATCGCCGCACACGAGACGGGACACGCGATTCAGCACGCCAAAGCCTACGCACCATTGAAATGGCGCATGGCGATCGTGCCTGTGACGCAGATCGCGTCGAATATGCTTCCGTTTATTATTTTCGGTGGATTCATTTTCCACATCACAGGACTGATCACGCTTGGCATTTACTGCTACATGATCCTGCTGGCGTTTCAGTTGATCACCTTGCCCGTGGAGTTTGATGCTTCGCGACGCGCGAAGATTATTCTGCAACAAATGGGCATGGTTCAGCCGGGCGAAGAAGTGGCCGGGGTGAATCGCGTGCTCAACGCCGCCGCGCTCACTTACGTCGCTGCCTTCGTGGCAACTCTGGGCAACCTGCTCTACTTAATGTCGGTGCGTGATCGCCGATAAATGCCGCGCGCGCCGGTCAAAGAGATGAGCGCAACTGTTGCCTTGCCGCCCGCGCGGCGTTTTTCCGATTTGTTGTCGTCCGGTCTGCCGCCGCGTGTTAAGGCTAAACGCACCGCGATGGAGCAATCGAAACCGGACGAGGACCAGACTCTCGTCGCACGGACGCAAGAAGGCGACGTCGCGGCCTTCGATCAATTGGTCGTGAAATATACGCCGCGGCTCTACGGCCTCGTTTACAACATGACCTCGAATCACGAGGACACGAACGACCTGCTCCAGGATGTGTTCTCGAAAGCCTACAAATCGATCCGCGGCTTCCGCGGCAAATCGTCGTTCTACACCTGGGTCCACTCCATCGCGGTCAATATGACGCTCAACTTCCTCAAAAAGCGCGGGCGCCGCTACAATCTCAGCCTCGATGACGTCGACGCGAGCGTGCAGAACGACAAGGAATTCCTCGAGCTCACGCAAACGAGCAGTCCGGTGCGCGAAGCCGACCTCTCCGAGCTCCAGCTAAGATTGAACGAGGCCATGATGAAATTGTCTGATGAACACAGAGCCGTGGTCACCATGTTTCACATTCAGGGAATGCCGCACGCCGAGATCAGTAAGATCTTGCGCGTTTCCGAGGGCACGGTACGTTCCCGGCTGTTCTACGCGAACCGCCAACTGCAGAATTATCTGGAAGAGTTCCGTAAGAATCCCGTCTCATAATCTCCCGCCGCATGGAAAAATTTACTGAAGAAGATATCGCGACGCTGCTTCGTTTGAAACGGCACGAGCAGCCGCCGCCCGGTTACTTCGATAATTTCCTGCACGAATTTCATCGCCGGCAGCGCGCCGAGCTTTTGCGCCAGCCGCTTTGGAGAATCGCGCTGCAACGTGCGCATGATTTCATGTTCCAACTCAACGTTGGTTCGATGCCGGCCGCTGCGACTGCGCTGGTCATCCTGGCCGCCGTTGTTTCGCTGAAAGTTTCTCAAACCCCGAACACCGCGAATGTCGCCGTCGTTACGCCAGCGACTTCTACGGTCAAAAATGTTTCTTCGCCGGAACCGGCATGGAGTCTTTCCACTCCAGTTGCAACGCGCGACCTTGGTGCAACACCTTTCCGCACAGCCACTGGACGAACCCAGCTTCACGGACGCGCCACGACCCCGCGCTACGTGCTGGATGCGACTCCCGTGAGCTATGAGGTGTCGCTCAAATTTTAATAGCCAAACCGATCTTCATCGGTTTCGGTTTCTAGTTGTGAGGCGATTATTTATTTCGCTCAGCTGCGTTCTCGCGCTGAATGGGATCGAAGCGCAGGAGCTGACGCCATCGCCGTCTCCCTCGCCTACCCCTTCGCCGTCGCCACAGGCGCAATCGACCACCATCAGTCAGGAAGTTAAGGAGGTCTTTGAACGCTCTGCCAAAGCGGTCGTGAAGATTCACGCGATCGACGAACACGGAAAACTTTCTGGCACCGGTTTCTTTATTGATCCGACGGGAACGCTCTACACCGCTTACTCCGTCGCCTCGGACGCTGACGATTTCACGGTGGAATTTGATGGGAAAGAAGTTCCGGCGCGTCAGGTGATGGCCGATGCGCGCAGCGGCATCGCGTTGTTGAAAATCGATATGCCGACGCCGGCCTTACCGATCGGAAAATCGCGAAATCTCGAAGTAACCACGCCCGTCCTCACGGTCGGGTTCCCGCTCGATCTCCCGCAGACACCGAGCTTCGGCATGATTGCCGGTTTCGATAAAAAATATTTGGGCGGTTATTTTGCGACGACGCATCTGCGGGCAAATCTTGCGACGCAACGCGGCGAAGCCGGTGCGCCGCTCTTGAACTTCAAAGGAGAAGTCGTAGGAATTTTAGTAAGCGCGGTCGACAACGGCTCCGCCTGTTACGCGTTGCCGATCGATGCCGCGGAAAAAATCCGCAGCGACTTCGTCCGTTTCGGTGAAGTCCGGCACGGTTGGATTGGAATCAATGTCGCGGCGGCCGATCACGCCGTCGATGGCTCGCGCGCGAAATTCACCGAGATCATGCGCGGCACACCGGCGTCGGATTCAGGTGCGAGAGAAGGCGACGTCTTGTTACAGGTCGGGAAGACGCCGGTGCACGAACCGGAAGATGTCATCGACGCATCCTTTTTCATCACGGCCGGCGATCCGGTGCCGATCACCGTGATGCGCGGCAAAGAGAAAATGACCTTCACCATCGAAGCGGGTTTCCACCCGATGTCGCAACATCCGCCGATCATCAGCGCATTTCCGCTCGATCTCGATCGGACTCCCTAACTATTCGTTAGGTTAACATCGCGCGGAATTCTTTCTCGCCGATGATCGGGACGTTTAGCTTTCTCGCTTTCTCTAGTTTGCTGCCGGCTTCTTCGCCGGCGAGAACGTAGTCGGTGTTCTTGCTCACGCTGCTGCCGACGTGACCCCCTGACGACTGAATTTGCGCGCTTGCTTCTTCGCGGGTCATCGAAGGCAGCGTTCCGGTAAGAACAAAAGTTTTCCCGCCGAAGGGCAACTTCGCCGCGTCTTTCGTGGAAATCATTTCGCTCGCTGGATCGATGCCTAACGAGTGCAAGCGCCGCAGAATTTTTTTGCCGTTGTCGCTCGCAAAAAAATCAATCACTGCTTCCGCCACCACCGGTCCAACTTCCGTGACGATTCCTTTTTGTTTTTCGCTTTTGGATTTTTTTGCGAAACCACTTTCGAGCAGCCGCGCTTTGATTTCCTCACGCGCAACCTTTTTCGCGTGATAATCGACCACGTCGCGCAGCATCGGCGAACGCGCGACCGATGCGAGATCGGGATGAAACCTCGCCAAATCTTGCGCGGTCGTTTTTCCAACTTCAGGAATGCCAAGCGCGAAAATCCAGCGCGAGAGCGGAAATGTTTTTGCACGCTCGATGGCTTGCAACGCTTTGGTGGCATTTTTCTCGCCGAAGACGCGTGGCGATTCATCCGTGCCGAGATTCAGTTTCGCCAGTGGCTCGAGCTTGAGCTCGAAAAGATCCAGCGGTTCGCGCACCAAACCGCGCTCGATCAGTTTATCCGCGACGATTCCACCGAGGCTTTCAATGTCGAGCGCGCCGCGCGCGGTGAAAAATTCCAGCCGCCGCGTAGCCTGTGCCGGACAGGAAATATTTTCGCAACGCCAGACGACAAATTCCGGATCGCGTCGGATGGGCGCGCCACAAACAGGGCACGTGCCGTGAATGTGTGTGAAGAAATCAAACGGCTTTGAATTTGCCGGACGTTTTTGCCTAACGACTTCTACCACCGCCGGAATAACATCGCCCGCTTTTTCTAAGACCACGGTATCGCCGATGCGGATGTCTTTGCGTTTG
>JALZAX010000026.1 GCA_030948055.1 Verrucomicrobiota bacterium
CAAGAAACAGATCAACGTCATTTTCCCAAAGGGCCTTTGCCACAGAGAAAACCCACGGAATGTGAATGAATCGCTCCCGGGCAACACCTTCACGCGCGAGCGCTTCTTCAATCTCCGAAATTGTTTTCGCTTCGAGTCCGCCGATGTGCACGTGCCAGCCACCGGTCTCGCGCAAGACCATCGCGACCGTTCTCGGATACGAATAGAAATAATCGCGCGTGAACTTGAATGCTCCGCCGCTGCTGGCGGTAACCAACTCTCCACGGCGGAGGAATCCGGGCGGCCGCGGGCCGGGATCGGGCGCAAAAAGCGGCAACCAACTACTCGTTAGGCCAAGCACGCGGCTCATCGAAGCGGCGATCGGATTCAAATCGATTAACTGAATTCCGGGCAGATGAAGCCCGAGTGAGGGCGCAAAATCCGTGTGATGGACCAGTATCCTCTGCCGCGCGATTTCTGGCCGCGCCGCCGCACAAGCGATCGGATCGTCCGGATGATGAAAAAGAAAAAGGCGGCGCGGTCTTATTTCCAAAAGTTGCGCGACAAGCGACTCGAGCCGAACGGCGAGGGATTCGCCGGTGAGAATCGAAATATTTTCCGGCGCGACGGCGAGACGGCAACGAATCGTTTCCGGTAATGGAGCCGGATTGAGGTTCTCGAGATTCGTCAGGATGAGCCTCGCGCTTTTTTCTTGGCCGAGTGCGCGCACGAAATCGCCGATGAGCGCGGTATGCCCGCCATCGACGTAAAGTTGCGTCGCGAGATAAACGTCCGGGCCGCTCGCATCGCCTGCGCTCTTATCCCCGATTAATCCGCGGCCTATGTGCCAGAGTTTTTCGTCGAGATCAGGAAAACCGATCGGCTTCCCGCCCAGACCGGCGATCGCGCGACAGCGTTGCATCTTGGCGCGAATTGCATCGACCAGCTGCGCATCGGAATCGGAAAGATTTTGTATCACGGAAATTTTTCGGCGTTGCGCTCAACGGGATGACCGAGCGCTTGTGCTCGATCCAATTCCTTGATCACCGGCACAAGTCGGCGCAGATAGTGCGAAACCGCGCGTGATTCGGCGCCAGAATCAGGCGGCGTGCTACGGTGTCGCTCGCGCACACGATCGTAAATCGCCAACAACCGATCGATCGAGGAATCGAGATCGGCTTCACGCCGCAAGCGTTCGGTCACCCTCGCGGAATCAGCCGCTGAAAAACGTCGGATCTCGTTTTCGATTTTTTCCGGCGAGGGTGGCGGAGAATTTACCGCACAGGAAAAATTTACCTCGCGCAGTTGGTCAAAATTTTCCGGGCGAACCATTTCGCCGCAGCTCGTCCGGCCAACGACAATCACCGCGCAACCGGAGGCCATGGCGTCGATGGCACACTTCCCGGAAGCAAAAACAAGATCGTACTCGGGCAGGACGCGCTCCGGATCGTAGATTTTTTTGGCGAAGTTGTTCCCGATGAAATCGAGTTCGATTCCGCAGCGTTCCGCCGCCTTGCTGACCGCCGCGACCGTCGCACTGTCGGAGTCGTGTCGGTTATTAAAAAACAGGCCGCGCGCCGGACGCGTCGGCAGTGTTCGCACCGTGCGAAAACGGGCGGTGTCGACGGTGTTCCACCAAAAGGTGATGTCGTCCGCTGGAATATTCGATTCAACCATGATGCGCTCGGCGAGCGTGCGCGACATGGCGAGGTAGTGGTAAATGCGCGGATGTTTCGGGACGGCTTCGCGCCAGACAGCGCCGTGACAATGATAAAGTGCGGGCACGCCCGGGAGCGCGGTCAACGCCGTCATGGCGTCGAGATGATGTTGCGCGTGAATGATGTCGGGCTGGAAGGGCAATTTTTCCAGATCGGTGGAAACGGCCAGGACGTCGCTTTCCAGCAGACGCTCGCCCTCCCCGAGATCGCTGCTGTAAGCGAAAACAACGTGACCGCGCGCCTGCAAGGCACGGGCCAGATCGCGCACGAACATCTCCGCGCCTCCGCGCAAATCGAGACGATTATTCGTGATAAGAATTTTCACGATGCGACCTGAGCTACGTCAGTAAGTTTCGACCGGCGAACGCGCGCCGTCTTCCGGGCTGCGTTGCGCGGCCCGTTCTCCGCCTAAGGTTGCGACGCGCAAATTCCAAATCTCCTCATCGATTGTGCGAAATTTTTCGTCGGAAAACTTTTCGGGAGGCGCCAGCGTCTTTTTGAAACGCGCGACATTTTCGAGCGCGCGGCTGGTCTCGTTAGGCGGAAGTTTTTGCAAAAAAGAAAGCGCCTCGCCGATTTGAGCAACGCGATGACAGATCATGGCGAGATCATTGCCCGCGATGATGGAGCGGCAGATTGTTTCTTCCAATCCGTACTCATTGTAGATCGCGCCCATGTCGAGATCGTCGGTCATAACGAGGCCCTCAAAACCAAGTTCATCGCGCAGCAATTCGGTCACGACGCGAAAGGAAAGCGAGGCCGGCAGTTTTTCCGGGTCGAAGGTCGGATACCAGCCGTGGCACACCATCATGCTGTCCACGCGCCTGACGAATTGTCGGAAGACTGCGAGCTCATTCGCTTCTAATTCAGCGCGCGTCCGATCGATCTTCGGCAAGTCATGATGCGCATCGAGCGGGGCGGCGGAGTAGCCGGGAAAATGTTTACCGCAGCTCTCGATGCCTTCTTCGCGCAAGGCATCATTGAAAGCGCCAGCCAGCCTAACGACTTGTTCGACATCTTTTCCATAGCAGCGACCGCGCAGAGAATTGTCCGCCTCGTCATCGAAAGAAATGTCCAGCACCGGGCAGAGATCGAGATTGAATCCAAAGAGACGCAACAATCGGCCGGTGATCTGGCCGTGTTGCCTAACGAGTGCTGGATCGTTCTTGTCGCGCAATTGCTGCGCGTTCGGCGGTTCGTTACCGATTAAACGCAAACGCGAAACGCGGCCGCCTTCCTGATCGATGGTGATGATGGGTTCGATGGTCGAAAGGTCGCGCAGGTCGTCGATCAACTTCCGCAGTTGCGGAGCGCTCCGGATGTTGCGTCCGAAAAGAATGAATCCGCCCGGCTGCACCTTGCGAAAAAGCGCGGCGCTTTCCGCATCCAACTCCGTTCCAGGAACGCCAGTGAGGAGAAGTTGGCCGAGATGATCGGAATTCATATAACGCCGCACTCTACTGTTGAAGCGACACTCTGAAACACAAAACCCGGCAGGGTCTTCAGCACGATAGCCGGCGGTTGAGCCGCACCGCGGCGACACCGCCGGTCTAACGAATGCCAAATGTCACACCCCGGCAGGGGTGATAGCAGAAGCAACGACGCATTCTTCTGTCACCCTTTCAGGGTGTGATGCTTCTCTTTCACGTAGTCCGGCGGTGTCGCCGCGGCGCGGCTCAACCGCCGGCCATAAGGCTGACAAGCCTCCGGCTTGTTTTCACGACCCGGGGCGTTCCCCGCCAGATCGTGGTCAAGAGCATGCCGACAGACCGATCCGGAAGCGCCCGAGCACGAAATCCACCGTCCCAGCGTATTACTTTTGGATGAAACACTCCACTCGCGGGCGCGTTGGACTCGTGGATAGTTAACCCTCTTGAAAAAAATCGGCGTTTACGGCGGCACGTTTGATCCGATTCATTGCGCTCATTTAATTCTCGCGCGCGAGGCCTTGGAGAAACTCGGACTGGATGAAATTGTTTTTGTTCCCGCCGCAATTTCTCCGCACAAGCTCACGCACACGTCCGTCAATGCATCCACGCGAGTGGAGATGTTACGCGCGGCTATTGCGGGCGAAGCGCAATTTTGTTTCGACGAATTGGAAATCAATCGCCCACCGCCTTCGTACACATTCGATACGATGACGGAATTGAAGCAACGCCACCCGCACGACCAATTCTACTGCTTGATCGGATCGGATAATTTGCCGCGACTGGAAACGTGGCACCGCTTCTCCGAATTGCGTGAAATAACGCAGTTCGTCGTCCTGCATCGCGGCGTGGGGGAGATTCGTTCAGACTTTCCGACGATCATGCGGCACATCGATATTTCGGCCACGGAAATCAGAAAGAGGGTTGCCAGTGGGCGATCGATTCGTTATCTCGTACCGCCGGCTGTGGAAGAAATCATCGCGCATCATCAGCTTTACCGGGAACCGTTAATATAGACTCGGAAAAGTTAGCCAGACTCTGCGCCGAATTGGCGTCGAACAAGAAAGCGGAAGAGATCGTCGTGCTGGATCTGCGCGAAATTTCCACCTTCACCGATTTTTTTGTCATTTGCTCAGCGGCCTCGGAGCCGCAGTTGAAAGCGATCGCAGGGGAGATCGAGACGCAATTGAAGCAACATCACGCCACACGCGCGGCGGCAGTGGATGGTTTTCCCGCCAGCCAATGGATCGTGCTCGATTACATGCAAGTGATCGTGCACATCTTCCACGCGGAGAAGCGCGCTTTCTACAGCCTGGAAGATTTGTGGGGCGACGCGCCCAGGCTCGCTTGGGAAAAGTAGCCTAACGAGTGCTAGCGATCGGCCGGTTTGGCTTCCTCTTTCGGCGAAGCTTTCGCATCCGGCTTAGCGGCCGGACTTGCGCTCGGAGCAGGCGTCGGGTTCTTGATATCGAGCAATTCAATCTCGAAGAT
Organism: Verrucomicrobiota bacterium; assembly: GCA_030948055.1. Classification (GTDB taxonomy): domain Bacteria; phylum Verrucomicrobiota; class Verrucomicrobiia; order Chthoniobacterales; family UBA10450; genus JACCTI01. The sequence goes on from JALZAX010000026.1 coordinate 4,616, forward strand.
CAAGGTCTCGTTAGGCCCGATTCCACCGGCAGCTGCGCCGCGTTCGCCGTAGGCCAACTCCGCCGGAATGAAGAGCTGATATTTCGAGCCAACCTTCATCAATCCCAACGCTTCCGTCCAACCTTTGATCACGCGATTGACCGGAAAGCTGGTCGGTTCATTGCGCTTGTAGGAGCTGTCAAATTCTGTGCCGTTAATCAAGGTGCCACGATAATTCGTCACGACGGTGTCGGTTTCTTTCGGAATCTTTCCGGTTCCTTCTTTGACGACCTTGTATTGCAAACCGCTCGCCGTCGTCTTTACGCCCGGTTTCGACTTGTTTTCCGTGAGGAATTTCTCGCCCGCTTCTTTGTTTTTCGTGGCCGCTTCCTTGTTGGCCGCTTGCTGCTTTTCCACCATGGTCTTGGAATATTCCGTCATCGTTGTTCGCATCTCTTCTTCCGTCAGCAACGGTTTGGTGGCGCTCAGACCATCTCGCATCCCACGGAGAACGACATCGGGATTGAGGTCCATCCCTTGCTTTTTGAAAGTAGTTCCGATATCGAGACCGATGCTGTAGCTAACCTTGTCCCGATCGTCCTTGAGCGGATTGTCTTGCGCAAAAATCGAAGCAACACAGAAAATCACAGGCAAAAGAATGCAGAGTTTTTTCATGAGGAATGGTGCGGGGGACAGCACGCTATCGATGAAGCTAGCGGCGTCAAGAAGCTTACTGCTCGTTAGTCTCTGTTTCTGTCTTGCCCGCGCAGATGCGATCACGCTGTCGCATGGGGAGGCACAACGCATCGGACACAAGGTCTGGCAAAACGAATGTGCCGGGACGATCGCCGGTCTCACTTCTTGGAATACGGGAGAGAATTTCGCTTCGCTCGGCATCGGCCATTTCATTTGGTATCCGCGCGGCGCGCGCGGCCCATTCGAGGAGAGTTTTCCAGACTTCGTTCGGTTCGCCGCAAACCGGGGCGCGAAATTGCCTCCGGTTGTGACCGAAAACGGAGAATCTGGCTGCCCATGGAACAGTCGTGACGAGTTTCTCGCCGCGACCAACGATTCGAAAATGAAAGGCCTGCGCGGGTTTCTCGCCGCTACGATTGACCTGCAAATTGATTTCCTCATTCAACGCTTACAAAAAGCGCTACCGAAGATGTTGGACGCGGCAGCTCCCGCTGAGCGGGCTCATGTGCGGGAAGAGTTCGATCGCCTCGCCAGCAAAGCGGACGGTTGTTATGCTTTGATCGATTATGTGAATTTCAAAGGTGAAGGGGTGCTCGACACCGAGCGCTATCACGGACAAGGATGGGGCTTGCTCCAGGTCCTTTCCGGTATGAACGAAAAAGCTCAATCGCCCACAGCCGAATTCGCCGCTTCGGCTGCGCGCGTTCTTCGCCAGCGAGTGCAGAATTCGCCGCCGGAAAGAAACGAAAATCGTTGGTTAGCGGGATGGTTGCAGCGCGTCCACAGCTACGCAAATTGAACCGCGTGACGCCCCGAACTTGCTGCCTTTTTCTCGTCGGGGTTTCGCTTCTCGGAGTAACTCCATTCGCCTCCGGGCAGATGGCACGCTCGTCGCCATCGCGGCCGCCCACGATGCGACCAGCCGCAACTCCGACGCCGATGCAGCCGATGAAAAAAGCGTCAGAGTTAATCAGTCGGCAAGCCCCGATTGTTGTTAACAAATCCATTTACGACAGTCTGAATTCCGAGCAGGCGCATGTGATCGTGAATCTGACGAAGCAACGCGCGTATCTACTGCACGGAGATCAGATCGCGATCGACTCACCCATTTCATCCGGCAAACGCGTAGGCATGACGCCGATGGGACACTTCTCGGTTTTGGAAAAGGACAAGGATCATCACTCAAGTGTTTACGGCGATTTCAAGGACCGCAGCGGCCGCACCGTGCGCGCGGGCGTGAGTTTGAAGATCGATTCCGCGCCCAGCGGCACACACTACGAAGGCGCGTCGATGAAGTGGTTCATGCGGCTTACCAGCGATGGCGTCGGCATGCACATCGGGATTTTGCCGGGGTATCCGGCTTCGCACGGTTGCATTCGCATGTCGCCGCAGGGCGCGGAGATGTTTTACGCCAAGGTCAAAGTCGGCACGCCCGTCGTGGTGATGCGCGATTAGGCCAGCAAACGCTGACGCAACATTTCCAGCGCGGTTTGACTCGTTAGACGCTTGAAACTTTCTCGATCGGTGAAGAACCGGAAACGCTGTACTTCCATTTCTGCATCCGCCGAGGCCAGTCCGATGAAGACTGTTCCAACCGGTTTTTCTTTGGTTCCGCCATCAGGGCCGGCGATTCCCGTCGTGGCCAGCGCGTGCCTCGCGTTCGCTTTCTTCATCGCACCTTCCGCCATCGCGCCAGCAACAACTCGACTGACCGCGCCATGTTCGGCAATTAAACTTTCGGGAACGCCAAGTTCTCCGATCTTCAGTTCGTTCGCGTAAGTGACGAACCCGCCGAGATAAACAGCCGAGGCACCCGGAACATTCGTTAGGCGATGGGCGAGATAGCCACCCGTACACGACTCCGCCGTCGTGACCGTTTGCTTGCTCGCGGTTAGAAGCCGAATGACGACTTCTTCAAGCTGTTCGTCTTCCGTCGTGTAGATCGCTTTCGGGAAAGCCTCCCGGATTAATGCTTCGGCCTCGTTCAGGAGCGAGGATTCTCCTAGGAGACGCACATCAACTTCGCCCGGCCGCGCGCAGTAGCCGAGTTCGATATCGCCCAGCGCGAGAATCTTCTTGCCGACGGCCGCTTCGACCATCGATTCGCCAATGCCTGTAAGGCGAAAGGTCCTGCATTCAATCTTCGTAGTTGTAGAAACGAGCGAACGCAGAATCGGAACGACCGATTCGCGAAACATCGGTTCCAATTCGCGTGGCGGCCCGGGCAAGAGAAAAAAGTGCGGCGCGTTTCCACTGGCAGCCAAATACAAACCCGGTGCGGTTCCATTCGTATTCGGCAAGATCGTGGCGCCTTCCGGCACTTCGGCCTGACGAAGAATGCGATCGGTCATGGGAAACCCGCGTGATCGCAGTCGCGCCGTGATTTTCGTCGCAACATCTTCGTTACGTCGGAGCGGCCGACCCAACAATTCTGCCGTCACTTCGCGAGTGATGTCGTCTGTTGTCGGCCCAAGGCCGCCAGTGATGAAAACCAAATCCGCGCGATCGAGGTATTCGGCAACGGTATCGCGAATCGCTTCGCCATCGGGAACCGTCAGCTGTTTGGCGACGCGCAATCCAAAAGGGAATAACTGTCGCGCGATAAAGTTGAGGTGCGTGTTAAGCACGCTGCCTAACAAGAGCTCGGTTCCGGTATTGATCACGACCACGTTCATCGCGAGGCGACGAACGTAGGCTTAAGCGGCGTCTTTGTCCTGCTTCTTGCGAATGAGCGGCTGCTTCTTTCCGTCGACCACCGCGCGATTGATCGTGACTTCCGCGATGTCTTCGCGGCTCGGCACATCGTACATGATGTCGAGCATAATTCGCTCGAGCATGGAACGCAGCGCCCGCGCGCCAGTTCCTTTCGTGACCGCCTGCGCGGCAAGCGCACGCAATGCGTCTTTTGTTACACTCAAGCGGACGCCTTCCATGGCGAAGAGCTTGGTGTATTGCTTGATCATCGCGTTCTTCGTCTCGGTGAGAATCTGGACCATCTCGTCTTCGGTCAACGCATCGAGCGCCGTGACAACCGGGAGACGACCAATGAATTCCGGGATCATTCCGAAACTCAAAAGATCTTCCGGTTCGGTCGAACGCACCGCCACTTTGGCGAGCGCTTCTTCCACTTCGAGTGACGGGCTGCCGAAACCCATTGTCTTTTTACCAATGCGTTTCTGCACAATCTTATCGAGTCCGACAAACGCGCCGCCGCAGATGAAGAGAATCTTCTCGGTATTAACCTGAATGTATTCCTGGTGAGGATGCTTGCGCCCACCTTGCGGTGGAACATTGCAGGTGCTGCCTTCGAGAATTTTCAGCAACGCCTGCTGCACGCCTTCGCCAGAAACGTCTCGCGTGATGGAGACGTTATCGGTCTTACGTCCGATCTTGTCGATTTCGTCGATATAAACGATCCCGATTTCGGCACGCTTGACGTCGTAATCGGCATTTTGCAGCAGACGCAGGATGATATTTTCGACGTCTTCTCCGACGTATCCGGCCTCAGTCAAAGTCGTCGCATCGGCAATGCAAAAAGGCACATCTAAAATTTTTGCGAGCGTTTTCGCGAGCAGCGTTTTGCCCGAACCTGTCGGACCTATTAACAAAATGTTGCTCTTTTCGATTTCAACCTCACTGAACGGATCGGGCTGAAACGCGGCCGAAGAATCACCCGTCGGCGCACTTTGCATCACCCGTTTGAAGTGATTATGGACCGCGACCGAGAGCGTCTTTTTCGCGACGTCTTGACCGATAACGTACTGGTCTAACGAACGGCGGATCTCCACCGGTTTCGGCACTCTTATATTGGAGGATTGACGCCGCGCGTCCTCGTTCAGCTCCTTGTCGAGAATGCTTTTGCAGACATTGATGCAACTGTCGCAAATATAAACGCCGGGGCCGGCGATCAGCTTGCGCACCTCCGCGTGGCTCTTGCCACAGAAGGAACACATCGTGAGGTTGGAAGCGCGTGCCATCGGAGTTTGGCGCTTTTTAGAGCAACTTTTATTCCGTCAGCTTCTGCGGCAAAGCCGCTTCCGCGATCGCAGTGGCCTCTTTCCCCACCACTCCGTCGAGCAATTTTGCTTCTTTTCGGGACTTGATCACTTCATCGACCAATCCGTAGTCCTTCGCCTCCGCGGCCGACAAAAAGTAATCGCGGTCCGAGTCGAGCTTCACCTTCTCCTCCGGCTGGCCGGTGTGCGAGGAGATGATTTTGATCAGACGCTTCTTGAGCTTGAACATGTATTCGACCGTGCGCTCGACGTCGCTCGCCTGCCCCTGCGCCCCCCCGGAAACCTGGTGAATCATGATGTCGGAATTTGGCAACGCATACCGTTTTCCTTTCGTCCCCGCGCACAAAAGCACTGCACCCATGCTGGCGGCGAGACCGATGCAGTAGGTCGTAACGTCGCAGGTCAGAAACTGCATCGTGTCATAAATTGCCAATCCCGCGGTGACGGACCCGCCCGGCGTATTGATGTAAAGATTGATGTCTTTCTTGCCGTCCTCCATTTGCAGGAAGAGCAATTGCGCGATGACCAGGTTCGCGATGTGATCGTCGATCGGCGTCCCGATAAATACGATGCGATCCTTTAGTAGCCGCGAGTAAATATCGTAGCTGCGTTCCCCTCGCCCGGTCTGCTCCACCACCATCGGCACGAGCACGGATTGCGAGCGATTTTCGTTTTTGAAATTCATTTTTATGTCGCGGCCGTCGGCGTCTCCACCAGTTCCGCAAGCGGCGTGACGCTAACATTCGCTTTTAGCAAATCAAGGGTCTTACCCAGCAGGATCTCTTCCGCCAGGCCGTCGATGCGATCATGCTCCTCTAATTCCTTGCGTATTTTGTCGACGGAAACGTTGTATTGCTTCGCCTGCTCGCGAATACGCTCATCAATTTCTTCGCGCGTGACTTTGATTTTTTCCTTCTCCGCGATGCGATGGAGAATGAAATTCGTTTTCAATCGATGCGCCGCTAAACCGCCCGCGCCTTCGATCAATTCCTTCTCTTTCCCTTTCAACATTTCGTCCGGCACACCGCGCTCGCGATTGCGATGGACCAGCTCATTCAAGGCGCGGCGCGTTTCATTTTTTAATAGCGACGGCGGCAAATCGAAACTGATTCGCTCATGTAAAAATCGGATGATGCCCGATTCCTTCGCGCGCTCGACTTCGTGTTCCTTCTCGTGCTCGAGATTGTGTTCCATCTCGCGTCGCAAATCGGCCAAAGTTTTTTCCGGCATCAACTTCGCGGCGAAGGCGTCATTTAACTCCGGCAGCACCTTGTCTTTGATTTCATTCAAGGTCACCGCGTAATCCGCTTTCTTACCCGCGAGTTCCGGCACTTGAAACTCCGCCGGAAACTCGACCTGCACACTGCGTGTATCGCCGCGCTTCATCCCGACAAGCTGCTCGCAAAAGTTTGGTAGAAAGTTTCCTGGCGCGACACGCAGCCAGAACTTTTTCCCGCCCTGCAAATTCTTGCTCGCCTGCGGCACGAGCTCGGCAATCGCAATTCCATCGACCGCACCTTCAAAGTCCAGCACCGCGAAGTCCTCCATCGCCAATTCGCGATCGGGCGCGTCCACAAAATCAGCGGATTGCTCGCGCAAACGTTCCAGCGCCGCATCGACTTCTTCCTCTTTCACATCCGCGGATGGCACTTCCACGGCGATGCTCTTGTAGTCCGGCAATTCAAATTCAGGCGCAGTGACAACCGTCGCACGAAAGCGCATCGAATGATCTTCGCCGAACTCGACGTCTTCGAGATTCGTCAGGCTAACCACGCGCAATTGCTGTTGCGCCACCGCCTCGTGATAACTTTTCGAGACCAGTTTCTTCGTCACCTCGTCCTGAATTTCCTTGCGAAATTTCTTCTCGATCACCGGCTTTGGCGCCTTGCCCGTCCGATAACCGGGAATGCGAGCGTAACGCGCATAGTTCTGCGCAATCGCATCCCATTCCTTGCGCACTTCATCCGGCGGCAATTCAATGCGCAAAGTCGCGACACTCTGCGGCTGTTGTTCCACTTCAACTTTCATGAAGCAGCGACGGTAAACGCTTTTTCGCCGTTCACAAAAACTGAGTGCACCAGCGGCGCGCCGACGAAGTAGGAAATTTCGCGGTAATCCGCGCAATCAAAAATGGTAAAATTTGCCCGCTTCCCGACTTCGAGAGATCCAATCTGCGCGCCGCGATTCAAGCTGTAAGCCGCGTTGATCGTGGAGGCCGTTACGCATTCGGCGGGCGTCATCTTCATCTGCGTCGCTGCGAGTGAAAGCACCAGCGGCATCGACGGTGTCGGCGAAGAACCGGGATTGAAATCCGTCGCCAACACCACCGCCAGACCGGCATCGATCATCTCGCGCGCCTTGGGATAACGCGTCTTGCCTAACGAGTAAACCGAACCGGGCAGGAGCACCGGCTGCACGCGTGCGCGCGCCATCGCAGCGATGCCGTCCGCTTCCGTCTGTTCCAAATGATCAGCCGTGACCGCGCCCAATTCGGCCGCCAGTTGCGCACCGCCCGAATTGGTCAATTGATCGGCATGCAGTCGCAGACCGAATCCAAGTTTCTGTGCAGCGCGCAGAATTCGGCGAGATGTTTCGATGTCGAAATAGCCGCGCTCGCAAAACACATCGCAATACTTCGCTAATTTCTCTTCGGCGATACGCGGAAGCATTTCACTAATGACCAACTCTGCATACTCCTTCACGTCGAACGGTTCCGGGACCGCGTGCGCGCCGAGAAACGTCGGAACAAATCCAAGCGTTCGAATCACCCGCAGAATTTTCAATTCGTCATCAGTCGTGAGACCATAACCGGATTTCGCTTCCACCGTGGTTGTTCCATTTTGCAGAAACCAACGCGCGTGTTTCTTCGCCTGTTCGACCAGCTCTTCTTCTGTTGCCGCGCGCGTCTTGCGCACCGTCGAACGAATCCCACCACCCGCCGCCGCGATTTCTTCGTAGCTCGCGCCTAACGAGCGCTGTTCAAATTCGTCCACCCGATTGCCGGCAAAGACCGGGTGCGCATGCGCATCAACGAATCCCGGCAAGACCACTCGACCGAGCGCATCAACCACCTCCGCTCCGGCGCGCTCGATCTCGTCCAATCGTCCCGCGGCAACAATCACTCCATCGCGCACAAGGAACCCGCCGCCGGAAATGATTCCCAACGCGCGCATTTCTGCTCCGATGCGCGGCCGTTTCGGACCGGCGAGCGTGACAAGTTGCGAGGCGTTGAGAACGGCGAGTGTTTTCACTTCATCGCCAAATTCGCCATGCCGGAAGCGAAAGCGAGCATGAAGGATGCAGCGGCGAGCACGGTCACATCAGCGACGTCCTTGGTCGGATCGACTTCGACGATGTCCATGATCAGAACTTTTTCATGTTGACCGCAAAGGCGGGCCGCCTGGCGCAACATCCACGGCTGCAACCCACCGGGCCGCGCGCCCGGACAGGCCGGAGCGAAAGCGCGGTCCAGCACATCGACGTCCAGGTTGACGTAAATGGCATCGACCTGTCGGGTGAGCGTGGCAAGAGCATCGCGCACCACGCGCTCGATTCCGAGCGCGTAAACTTGATCAGACGTAACTACATTGATGCCTTCCTCGGACGCGACGCGTGCGTAGGCCGCCGAATTGACGAAAGGCTGAATGCCGATCTGAAAAATATTCGCGCCCGGAACTCCGTCGCGCAGCAAAGCACGCACGGGATTAGCATTCGTTAGGCCGTGTTGCAGCTCGCGCAGGTCGTTGTGTGCACCGAAGGTCAGAAGGCCACAGCGTTCGATGGGAAAGCCTAACGAGTGCAAGCCCGGGCGAGTGATGGCATTATCGCCGCCCAGCAAAATCGTGCTGTCGCCCACGTGCGCCCGTCGCATCACGTCCACACAACGGAAGAAATTTCCTTCGGCCGAATTCCCCACCAAAGTGGCATCGCCGAAATCGCGCACGTTCAGACGACCGACATCAACGCCTGCGTCGCTGTCATGCAAACTGTATTGCGCGAGAGCCTCGCGGATCGCGGCCGGCGCGAGATGACATTGGCTTCCGTTGCCGGAGCAATTCATCGGCACGCCCAGCACCGCGAGTGACGCGCCGTCGCCGCCCTTCTTCGCTCCGCCGGCGAGCCATTGCCCAGCGCGCGGCCAGTTGGAATCTTCGCGGTTCAATCGCGTGCGCCGGGTTAACCCAGCTTGTCTTCTACCATTCGGTTGATTCTGCCGAACTCGGCTTCCGATTCCGTGCGGATTTTTGCGAGTTGCCCCTGAAAATCGGTTTTCAACTTCTCGTCTTTCAGTCCGGCGAGATTGATCCGCACATTCATGGCGGCGCCTTCGATGCAGGCGCGCATTGCCAGCAGACCAACTCCGACATCCGAGATCGAGGCCGGGTTACCGTTCTCTGCCATGTCCGCGAGAATCTGATACGCTTTGGCGGCGGTTGTCATCACGCGCAGCGGAATCTCCGCGGCGTATTTGTTGGCCGACTGAATCGCGGCCGAGCGATCGGATTTTTCTGCGGCGGAATCTCTTGGAAGCGCGAACGCCGCCATCACTTTGTTAAAGGCGGCAGTATCTTCATCGACCAGGAAGAGCAGCTCGTCTTTCAACTGCTGCGCCTTCACCGCCCAGCCGCTGAAATACTCTAGCTTGTCTTCCCACCCGCGCTTGCCTGCGGAAAGATTCGCCACCATTCCGCCTAACGAGACGCCGAGCGCGCCCATCAGGGCCGCGACCGAACCGCCGCCGGGCGCCGGCGAATCGCTCAGTGTTTCGTTGCAGAACTCGCGCAAGTTCATTTGCACGAGCGATTTTTTCGGCGCCGATTCCATTTTCAATTCGATAATTTTTTCTTTCGGATCGAAAGGTTTTACCTCGTTCAGGCCCATCGAACGAATGGCAATTTCAATTAACTCTTCTTCCGCCGCGCCTTCGGACCATTTTTGTTTGCGCAGAAAATATTTTCCAGCCTCGATCAGACATTTCTTCGGCACCATTCCCACGATTTCCGAGCCAGTGACGCGCAGGCCGCGTTTGTTCGCCGATTCGCAACAGGCCTCGAAGGCCGCGTGCAACGGCGTCTCTTTAATGTTCGTCAGGTTAATCGACACCTGCGCCATCCCGTATTCTTCGACATACCAGCCTATAGCTTTGACGTGCTTCAACATTCCGGGGACACGCATTGCTTCGCCCTTTTCATCGAGAACGGGTTTGCCGGCCGGCGTGCCATCTTCCGTCTTCACGCGACCGTTCGCTCGGACATCAAACGCCACCGAAGTCGCGCGTCGCGCCGACTTCGTGTTCAGGTTCACATTGTAAGCGACAAGAAATTCTCGCGCGCCAATTACTGTCGCCCCGGATTTTTCGTTGAACTCGTTAGGCCCGAAATCCGGTTTCCATTCCGGTTGCTTAATCTTCAGCCCGAAACCTTCGTATTCCCCGGCGCGGATATTCGAGAGGTT
>JALZAX010000261.1:0-2271 GCA_030948055.1 Verrucomicrobiota bacterium
CGCGGACGTGAATGATCGCGAGAATATCGCGGGCGGCGGGATCAACATCGCGCAGCGCGTGATGGATTGTGGTGATGCCGGTCACATTCTGCTCTCGAAACGAGTGGCGGATGATCTTTGCCAATATCGCGAATGGCAAACGCGCCTGCACGATTTGGGCGAGTGCGAGGCGAAACATGGCGTGCGCCTGGCGGTCTCTAATCTTTACACCGATGAGGTCGGCAATCGTGTGGTGCCGACGAAATTGCGCGACAAGAATACCGGCGCTTCGAGCCGACGCTCGCGCTACTACTCGTTAGGCGCAGTGCTCGTTCTGTTGCTCGGTGTCGCGTTGCTGGCGGTCTTTCTGCTTTCACGCAAAAGCTCCACGCCGGTTGCGACCCCGGTCCGAGCGGGGGAGAAGCGCATTGCGGTTCTTCCTTTCCGACCGCTCGTGCCGGAAGAGCGCGACCAGGTCTTGGAGTTGGGAATGGCGGATACTTTGATCGCGAAACTTAGCAATAGCCGCGAAATAATTGTCGCTTCACTCGCCTCGATTCGAAAATACGCCAACCTCGACGTCGAACCGATGAGCGCCGGTCGGGAGCTCGGTGTCAGCTCGATCCTGGAAGGCAGCGTGCAACGCGCGGGCGATCAAATCCGCGTGACCGCGCGACTGATCAATGTGGCGGACGGTCGCTCCCTCTGGTCGGACACATTCGATGAAAAATTTACCGATGTCTTCACGGTGCAAAACGCCATCTCGCAAAAAGTAGCCGACGCGCTCGCGCTGCGTTTAAGCGGAGAGGAACGGAATCGCCTAACGAGACATGAGACAGAGAATCTTGAGGCGTATCAACTTTACCTGACCGGTCGCTATCATTACGCCAGACTCATCCCGCCGGAAATCCGGACCGCGATCGGATTTTTCGAAAAAGCAATCGCGCTCGATCCGCGTTACGCGCTGGCCTATTTCGGATTAGCCGAATGCTACCGCTCCCTCGCCATTACCTCCGATGTTCCTTCCAAAGACTCGCTGCCGCAGGCCAAGGTGGCCGCGCAAAAAGCATTGGAAATTGATGAGTCGCTCGCGGAAGCACACGCCTCTCTTTCTTTCACGGTCATCTGGTTCGACTGGGATTGGGCACTCGCGCTGAAGGAAGCGAAGCGCGCCATCGCGCTCAATCCCAATTCCGCTTACGCACATTTCGCTTACGCGCACGTCTTGTCCGATCTCGGTCATCATGACGAGGCCATCGCCGAAAACACCCGCGCCTGTGAGATCGAGCCGGTTTATCTCCTCTTTCACGCGCTGCAAGGAATGTTTTTGCATCTCGCAGGCCGTGACGACGAAGCCTACTTCAGTTTGCAAAAAACTTTGGCGCTCGATCCCACTTTCTGGATCACGCGCCTCACCTTGGGAAAAGTTTTGCTGCAACAGCGAAAATATGCCGAGGCCATCGCGGAGTTCGAGCAGGCGCGCGATTTGTCGCATGGCAATTCGGAAGCGATCGCCTCGATTGGATATGCCGCCGCTCGCGCAGGTGATACGGGACGAGCGCGCGGAATTTTGGATGAACTCAAACGGACCTCGGAGCAAAGTTACATTCCGCCGGTGACGATCGCCCTCGTTTATAATGGCCTCGGCGAGACGGAGGAAGCGCTCTCCTGGCTGGAGCGAGGATGCGACGAACGCGACGTGCGTCTGACCTTGCTCAAGGTCGATCCGAAATGGAACTCGTTTCGTTCCAACTCGCGTTTTCTCGCGATTCTGAAACGAATCGGTCTCAACTAACGGCGCCCTGCTAAGGAAACGCGGCGCGACGGAAGGTTGCCAGATGTGCGGAAAATTCTGCCGGGTCGAATTGCGTCGTGGCGCGCACGGTTGCGTGGAGATCGTTTAGTTGATTGGCAATTTTTGCATCGGCGCGGGTCAGGCTTTGCAATGCAAGGAAAAGACGTTGCGCGCAATGAAAGGCGATTTCATTCGAGCCGGCAGGCAATTCGGTTGCCGCCAGATCACTCGTTAGGCGACGCGTGAACGCTGCGTCCAAATTCTCTCGCGTAATGCGGCGCGCCAGCGTGTCGGCCTGCGCCTGCACTGTCGCGTAGTCGGACTCCGCCATCGTCGGCTCGACTTTGCTCAGAAGCCAGACGAGCGCGCGCCACTGCGTTTTCGTCTCGTCGTTCGCGTTTTGATTTTGCGCGAGGCGCCAGCTCAATTCGCGCAGCGCCACCGCTTGCCCGACGAGCCATACACGCGTGCTGCTACCTTCCGCATCGCGCCAATGT
>JALZAX010000261.1:2281-4196 GCA_030948055.1 Verrucomicrobiota bacterium
CAGCTCGAAAAATAATTCCGGATGGCCCGCGCCGGCAATGTCTGCATCGAGATTTTGATGGCAGGCCACGCAGGTATTTGCGCGCACGTAGAAATTTTTCAGGTCGCGCATGCCGGCGCCCACGCGTGTCGCGTATGTCCAATCGGTGCGCGTATGTCCGCGCAGCCACGGTTCGGCTGCGCCATGACAAGCTTCGCAGGAAACGGATTCGTGCGAATCGACACCGCTCGTTAGGCGCGCTGGTGCAACCGCCTGCATCGGGGAATGACAGATTGTGCAGCGATTGCTGGTTGTGGCGGAAATTTCCAGCGTTTCCGCGATTCGCTGCGAACGCGCGTCGGTGAGAATGGCAAAGGCGCGCGTATGAAAATCCTTTTGCGACCAGGTGAAATATTGACTGCGTTTCTCGCCCGCGCCGCCGTGACAGCTGGACGATTTGCAACCCGTCGCGCCGACGAAACGCGCGCCGTCCGTCCGAACTTGTAGCGGTTCGGCCCCGAAGGCCGCCCCGATTTGCACGAGCAACAGGAAAGCTATTCTGCGAAGCACGACGCGAGCTTATGCCGAGGCGGAAATCATACGCGACAATTTTCCCGGGAACGCACTACACTCGCGCTGGATAAGGTAGCGGGCGCATGAGAATCGATCGGGCTGCAAATATTCCCTGGGCAATCTTTGTCACGGTCGCAACTGCGCTGGCCTCGCTTTTTTATGCGGCGAAATTTTATCCGCAGCAGGTGCCGTCGGCTTTTCGCTTCTTCGGCGAAATGCCGTCGGAGCATGCGACCATCGGAGGCACTCCGATCGGTTTGGTTTTCGGCACGTTGTCGCTGGGAATTTTCATTTTTGCGGCCCTGCTGGGCGTGCGCAAAAGGCTGCCGTTCCTCCCGGTGGGCAATGTGCAGCGCTGGTTGCGCGCGCATATTTGGTTAACGCTCCTGACGGTGCCGCTCATTCTTTTGCACAGCGGATTTCATCTCGGCAGTCCGATGACAACCTTGCTCATGGCAATTTACGCCACCGTCATGGTGAGCGGAATTTACGGGCTCTACCTGCAACACAAGATGCCGACGCTGATGAAAGAACGTTTGCCGGCAGAATTTGTTTTCGAACAGATTCCAAATATCCGCGCGCAGCTTTGCCACGCGGCGGAGAAGCTGCTGCGGAGTTTGAAACAAGAAGCTCCGATGGAAATATCGCTCTCCAATGTTCCGGCTGCGGCGACTGCGGTCGCTCCCGATATCGCCACTGATGTGGATTCGGCCGAAGCATTGTCGCGGTTTATCGGAGATCGTCTCTTGCCTTACCTGGAGGCGCCACGTGGCGACGCATTTCGTCTCGGTCATGCGCGGGAAGCAGGCGAAATTTTTCGTCACCTCGCGGCACGCGTGACCGCTCCCCATCGCGGGCGTGTGAAAGAAATGGAAGCCTGGTGTGATCAACGCCGGCTGCTCGATCTTCAAACACGCATGCAGAATTGGATGCACAGTTGGCTGCTGGTGCATGTGCCGTTTTCGTTTTTGCTTCTGCTCATGACGATCTGGCACGCCTTCGTCACCGTCTTCCGTTATTGATATGGATGAAGAGCGCGGAACGCAGCGACAGATCGCGAAGCGTTACGAAGACAAGGTCGATTACAAGAACACCCGCACGCCTTATCGGCGGACGCGCTTTTGGATCGCGCTGGCGGCTTTTCTGGCCGGCCTGGTCGTCATTTATTTTGCGCAGAAGAAATCGCCGCCGGAATTTTTCAACACCGGTCCGCTCTCACGAGCGCACAGCAATCTGCCGGAGGGTTGCGTTTCCTGTCACGTGCCCGAGTCGCTGAGCGAAAGGAATGGCGGGCCACCGCGTTTCTTCGCGATCTTGAATGATCGGGTGCGAAAAGGCGCACCGTCGTTCGAACGCATCGATC
>JALZAX010000262.1 GCA_030948055.1 Verrucomicrobiota bacterium
GGCGTCTCCGTAACGACGCTGAGCGACGGAAGCGGTGGTGGTGTTTCTTCCGGTTTCGAAAGGGCCGCTTCGATTTTTCGTTGCGGCGCCGGAGTGGCAAAAGGAATCATGTCGCGCCGCACGGTTTCGGGTAGTTGCGGCGCGTTCGCGCCAGCTTTCGCGGCAGTTAATTGCCGCTTTGAATCAAACGGCCGTCGGCTGTTCACCATGAGCAGAACAAAAACGAGGCCGAGTAGAAAGAGTGTCAGCGCGCCGGTAGGCGAACGAAAGAAATTGATAAGACGACGCGGGTTCATTGCGGTATCGGAGTCGGTTCAATTGGGGCCGATTCGGGCGTAGTTGATTCAGCTGGTATTGCCCTGGGCGTGGCGGATGTGGCGGGCGGCGTTGGCGAAGTTGGCGTCTCGACGGTTGGGTCGCGCACGAGTGCGAACGTGAAATCGTTTTTCAATGAGACGTTGCTGGGACCTTCAAGCCCGCCGCTAATCGCGATGTAACCGGAAGCCGTTTCATGAGCGGCGATGCTATTCGTTAGGTCACTAACTGACGGATTGACGGTTCGATCACCGATATGCACCTCCAGTTTTTCAGGCGTGTGTTGGATCGACTTGTCAGTTCGATTTGTGATGGTGAGTTGAAGGACAAGAGTGTCGTCATCGGGAAAACGAAACGCTTCGATCAACCGCACCTCGTAGTCACCGCAGTCGCTCACCTGCGGTTTGTCCCGTAAATCGCGATGCTCGACGCCAGCGACGGCGTCCGGCTGTTGCGTTTTAAGCAGGGAGAATGCTTTTGCTTTATCTAGCAAACCGATCAATCGCGGAGGCGTCAGCGGTCGCGGAGTGTGATTGCTTTTGCCGGGTTGAGATTGAAGAACCACGGAATACCAGGGCTCTGCGCTTTCGCGCAATTCGAAGACGTACGTGCGATTGTTCCATCGCACGTTGAGATTGGTTGTGGCGTCTTTCGCTAACGCGCGCACGGAGAGATAGGCAGTTCCTTTTGTGTGCGCGATTTGGAAGACGCCGGGCGTTTTTCCGTCTGCTGTAGTGAGTGCTGCATCGACTGCTGCAATGGCGGACGGGAAACTGATGGTGGTTACACGCGCGCCCGAAACTGGCACCTCGTAGACGGTGTGATCGTCCAGTAGGAAATCTTGGACCCGCTTCTCCACCGCTTGCGCGTTCGTTAGGCTGATCGGAAACGCGATAAGGATAATCTTAATGAGTTGGTTCATACTTGAAATCCTGGATGGCAGTCGGAAAGCGGCCGTTCTCGACCATGTTGGGATTGCGCAGCATTTTTAGTTTGAGCGTGAACGGCACCGCCTCGGTGAATGCGCGCTCTTGAAAGACGCCGCTACGAATCAGTTGTCCGCTAACCTGGGTGAGGACCGCGTCGCTGCGCGTTTCGAGAAAGTCGATCCTCGCGATCTCAGCCTTTTGATGCAGCTGCTTTGCTTTGAACTCCGGTTCTTCTGCCGTGAATTCCGAACGCGCTTTTTCGTAGGCTTGTTTGAGGAACATCTGCCTAAGCAGATCTGGATGGTCGAAATCTTTCGGATTGCGCTCTAAGAACGCGACGGCCGCGAGCGTGCATTGCTGCGCGTGAAGTTCTCGGGCTTCCTGAAATTGAAGGAGCGGGGAGACAAAGAATGTGCCCGCAGGATCGATAATGACGACGCGCTCCTGCTCCTTCAGCGTTCTCGCGAGATGGATGCGCTCGATCGCTGCGCCGATAAGAACGGCGACTGCGGCGAGAAACCAAAATTTGGCGAGACGATCTTTATCAACAAACACGCGAATCGGGTCCGCGCGGCGAACGTGGTCGCGTGGCGGTTGCGGGCTGGGCGTTGTCGTGCGGAGGTCGGAAGCGATTGTTTCCATGATTATTTTCGGGAGCGCTGAAGGAGTTCACGCACGGCTTCATCGCCAGTTGGATCGTTCTTTTTGGGGCGGCGCGGCCGGCGAGACATGCCGCCGCCCAACGAGCTGACAAGATTTCCTAACGGCGAATACGTACTGCCAGTCATCGAAGCTTCCGCAGCGCCGAGCATTGCCGCTGCACCGCCGCCTGCGATACCTGCACCTGCAAGCGCTACGCCGCCGCCCGACGCAATCGTCGTAACAGCGGCAACTCCAGCGGCAGCACCCGCTGATCCCGCGATCACTGCTGTCGTGGTCAGCGCTTGTCCAACTTGCGCGCCAGTCGCGATTGCTTTTTGCATGATGATCGGTGCGGCGATCGTGCTGGAGATGAGCCAGAGGGCGAGTGCCGCGAGGCCTAGCAAATTCTGCAGCCCGTAACCCGCACTACCGCTGACGCCGCCCAGGCTGAGAAAACTTTGATCGCTCATGAAACCAATCAGACCGGAAGTCAGTAACGAGGCCGCGCCCCAGCCCAGCGGCCAGCAGAGCACGCCGGCGTAACCGAGCAGAAATCCAACGCCGATGGAGTGGAGTGTCCGCACAGCCAGAAAGCCGATGAAAATCGGCGCGAGCGCATACCCGACGTAGAGAATGAACTTCTGTACGAGATAAGCGTAAAAGACGATGACGCTCGCTATGAATCCGAGCACCCACAGGATAATGGAAATGCCGGCTTCAAAGAGCGCTTGCCCGTCCAGCACATCCCACCATGATTTTGAGCCGGACCCGGAGCTGGTCGTACCTTTACTGATTGCGAGTGTCTTTTGATACTGCTGATAAACTCCGGCTGGATCGGCATGGAGCGTATCTCTTACCGTTGAATCGACGGTCGTCGCGATGTCGTTGCTCCAACTCGGCAGGTAAGCGAGGACGGCGGCGAATACGAGGGTGCGTCCAATCGTGCGAAGATATGCACTTGGACTGCGCTGGCCGGTGACAGTTGAGGAAACAATTCCGAGCGCGAGCAACACGAATGCGATCGGCGTGAGCACGTGATTCATTTCCGTGCACTGATTGAGAAAGTTTGGGAACAGTGTGTCGAAATTGTTCATCGTTAGGCGTAGCGCGTTCGTTCGTTAGGCAGACTCTTAGCGACTGGTTGGAAATGACGGCGGTGTGGTTTCCAGGCGGAAGACTTCGCCGTAGTGCTGCAAGCTTTCTTCCATTTGGGCCTGCCGTTCTTCCCGGCGCGCTTGTTCCTGGCGTTCTCGATCGGCGCGGTTCTCAGCGTCCTGCGTGACGACTTGTGCCGCCGCGTGGTCGATCTCGCGATCTACTGTTCCGAGTTCGGCGTTGTATCCGGTGAGCACGCCGTGGAGCTTCTGCGTTTCCGCGTCGGTTGTTGACGCTTGGAGCTTTTGTGTTGTCGCGGCAATTTCGTCGCGCAAAGCTTTCCGCCGTGCGAGCACGTCAGTGGTAACGCTTTGGAAATTATGCGAGTCGTCCTGGATCGCGCCGTACTTACGGTACAAGTCTTCCAAACGTGGAACTTGGGTGCCGCTGGGCGTCGTGAAAGTTTGCCCTAAACTCTGATACAATCCGTTCCCATTGTATTGCAGAGCTTGGAGACCGTTCGCGGAGCGCTGTAGTTGGGTGAGTGTTTGACCAACGCCGGTTTGTTGCAGGCTGCCGATTAGTTGATTCGCGCCAACGATATTCAGAAGCTTCGAAGGATCGCCGAATGCTTTCACGTAGGCGGTGACCTGCTGAAGCTCCTGCGTCATCGTTGTGATTTGCTTGATCTGGTTGTTGACCATCTCGACGTACTTCGCGAGATCGACGACGTGATTCGCCTGATTGTGCGCGATAGCGGTCGGATCGATGACGACGACCTGCGCATTCGCCAGAGAAGCAGCGACTAACAGTGTGGTGATTGAGACGATGAATTTCATAGGTGTGAGTGTGTTATTCCTGAATTCGAATGGTGGCGGTGCCGGGCGCGAGGATGACGCCGTTCTGCTCCCGTTCCGGCAACGGCACTTCGAGTAAACGGATGTTGGCCGCGTCGCTGGATTGCGGTCCGGCGCGCTGTTTGTCGATGAGTGACTGAAACCGCTGTTTTGCAGAATCGCTTCGTCCTTTTTCATAACCCTCGGTATAGGACTTCTTCGCGGACGCGTTGCTCGCGCCTTGGAGCGTTTCGCTGAGAAGCACGCCAGCTCCCGCGCCGGCCGCGGTGACTAGCGGATTGCCTTTGCTAATTGCGTGACCAATGAG
>JALZAX010000263.1 GCA_030948055.1 Verrucomicrobiota bacterium
CAGTTCGCGCACAGGCTTTATTGCGGCGTTGCTTTACTCGCTCTTTCAGCCGGCGGCGGCATACAAGAACCTTGGTTTTAACGGCGAACAACTCATGAATCTTCCCATCGTTTGGGCCTGGGCGATCGCTTTCAGATCGAGCGGAACGAAACTTCGACCGGAACTTCTTGGTGTCGGCGTCCTCAGCTGTCTCGCATTTTTGTTGAAGCAGCCAGCCGCTATCGCGGCCGTTCCACTCGGACTTTATTTTCTCTTGCCGAACTACCGCCGCGACCGCGGCCTAACGAGAGGTGATTGCCTCCTTCAATTCATTGTGTTCACATTCGGCTTCTTCGGATGTCTCGGAGTGGCTGTCATCGCGCTTCAGCATCAGGGAACGCTGCGCGAAGCGTTTTACTGGACGATTCAAGCTCACGCATCATCAGACTTTTTCGTTCGCCGCTTCGTCCGCAACACTCTCATTTTTGTGGCAGCTTCTTTGCCGCTGTTGCTTGGGGCGGCCTGGGGACGCGACCTGGCATGGAAGGAGCGGCCGGCCGAATGGATGGGCCTCGTCATGTTGACTGTCGCGTCAGCCATCGGCGCCGCAGCGGGTGGGCGCTTTTATTCGCACTATTATATCCAATTAGTTCCGCCGCTAACGCTCCTTGCAGCCCCGGTTTATGCGCGGCTTTCGTCGCGCGAGATCACCGGCCGGCGTTGGTTTCTGCATCCGGCGATCATTTCCCTCTGGCTCGTGCTGACGATTGTCGTGTTTCCAATGGTGAAGTGGCGGGAACTCGCCGTTCGACGCGAGCCAACTGAACTTGGAAAATATCTGGCGGAACACGCGAAGCCTAACGAGAGGCTTTTCGTTTGGGGACAGATGTCGAGGATTTATCTCGAGGCGCGGATGCGGCCGGCCTGTCGTTACATTACCACCTTCGCGCTCACCGGTTTCATTTTTGGCGGGCCGATTCCTGGTGCCGATACGCACGACCGCATCCTGCCGGGGGCATGGGAGACCCTGCAGGAGGATTTTTCGCGTCATCCGCCGGCATTTATCGCGGACACGCAGGTGCCGGGCGGCGCTTACACCGACGATTATGCGATCGCGGATTTTCCCATCCTCAACAATCTCTTGGCCGAGAAATATCTTCTCGTCTTCCAGACCGCGGAGGGAGCGGTCTATCGCAGACGCTGATCGTTAGGCGCTTGAGCCGCGCAGGGTCGCTACCGGCGGCAACTCGGCCGCGCGTCGCGCCGGCACGTAGCTGGCGATAAAAACAGCGATGATCGCAAGCGTCGTCGCCACCACGTAGTGGCGCCAATTCCAGGTCACGAGAAAATGATTCGCGTAAAGCAGGCCACGCACTTCAATCGGAATTTTCGAGACACCCCACGTCATCAATGCTCCGAGTGCGCATCCCACGAGCGCGCCACCGGCGGCGATCATCGCGCCCTGCCAAAGAAAAATCGCGCTGATATCGCCGCGGCGATAGCCCATCGAACGCAGGATTGCGATCTCTTTCACCTTCGCGAGCACGGTCATGGTCAGGACATTGAAAATTCCGAAACCGGCCAGAAGAATGATCAGTGAAACCGTAATCGCGGCGGAAATTCGCAGTGTCATGAAGAGTTGCAGGTTTCCTTCTTCCCGCTCCTGCCAGCTTTGCGCTTCGTGTTGGAAGAGCGTCTGAAAATGTTCCGCCAGGGCCGGCGCGCGATTTGGATTGCGCAGTTTGTAAACAATCATCGTGGCCGGGAAAGGTTTGTGCAGGACGTTCTGCGCGACTTTGCGATGCGCATAAATGCGGCTGACATCAACCGAGCCGACGCCGCTACGCGCAATCGCCGAGACCGTGAAGCGCCAGAATTCTCCGCTCGGCGAAAGCAACTGCACGGTGTCGCCAACGTTCACTCCGAGCGCTGTCGCAAGCCGCGAACCGACCACAACCGACATCGGATTGTTGCGAAAATCATCGAAGCTGCCGCTGATCAATTGTTGCGCCAGATCGGTGGTCTGCATGTGCGCGGCCGGATCGATACCGAACAACTCGATGGTCGCGTTTTCGAATCCGGAGCGCGCGCTCAAGTTCCCGCGCAAAACCGGCGAGGCCGCCACCACATTGGAAAACTGCCGACTCACACGCATGATTTCCGCGGCGTCATCGATTCCTTCGCCGGCGCCACGATGCGCCGCGTTGCGTTCCGGCGTGACTGGCAGTCCTTCGACCTTGGGCGGAAGACGGGAACGCATGATGAGCGCGCCGGTGCTGCCGAGGGTGGAGTTGATGAAGCTTTGGGCGAAGCCTTCCGTCTGCGCCTGCGAACAAATGAAAATGGCGACGCCGAAAACGACGCCGCTCAGGCTAAGGAAAAAAGCGCGCTTGCGATGAGTAGCGAAACGCAGCGCAATGTAGAGCGGCGGCGGCACGTTTACCTCCCGACCCTCGTCACCTCGACTTTGCGCTGTCTTGTCGGTTGTCCGGGATGGAACTTGTCCTGATCGGCAACGATGACGCGATGTCCTTCATTCAAGCCGTCGAGGATCTCGCTGAAATCGAGCGTGCGATAACCGACTTTCACGGTGCGCGAACGAACGAAGTTGCCCCGCACGATCAAGACATGATCGACCAGGACAGCGCGCGTCGGGACGAGCAGCGCGTTCTCATGCCGGCCGGTAATGATGTTCATTTCGCCAGTCATGCCGGCGAGTAAATTTTCCGGCGGCTTGTCGAGATCGAGCACGATCGTGTAGCGCTGCGTGTCGGGATCGGCCGCGGGCATGATCGCAGTCACGTGGGCATCGAATTGCTGCGTGCGAAAAGCATAAAGTTGCACCTTTGCGCTCGCCCCGATCTTCACTTCGCCGACGTCTTCTTCGTTCACTTCTCCTCGCACGTAATTCTTCTGCGAGGAAACCGTGAAGAGTTCGTTACCCTCCGCCGCCAGCTCGCCGTCGATGGTTTTCGCGCCGGTGAGCAATCCATCCATGGGTGAACGAATTTCAGAATTCTTCATCTGCGCCTCCAGTTTTTTGGCGGCGGAATCGAGCGCTTCGATGTTGCGATCGCGCTCGATCCGTTCCGATTCGACCTGTCCCCGCAAACGCGTCACTTCGCTCTTCGCTTTTTCAAAATCGACTGCCGGCACGTTGCTCAACGAACTAAGGCGCTCGAGCCGTTGCACGGAATCTTCCGCGACTTTGAGCGGTTCCGACGAAGGAAGCGGCAGTTCCGCGCGCTGCCTCGCCGCTTGGAGATCGCTGCGCGCCTGTTTCAATTGTCGCGCCGTTGTTTCATCCGCAATGGTCGCGAGGACTTCGTTTTTCTCCACCGGCAAACCGACTGCGCCGCGGCCGGCCGAAAATTTATCGGCTAATCGAATGTAGCCCGCGTTCTGTGCGCGGACATGAATGACAAACGTTGGTTCGATTCGCACCGTGCCGTAAACCGCCGAGATGGCAGTGCCGCGCTGCGCCAGTGCGACTTCCGCCACGGGCAGGAGCGTGTAGTAAATCAGGCCTAACAAGAGCAAGAGCCCTGCACCGGCCGACCAAAGAATTTTTTTTGAGCGCGGAAGCTTCAACGCTCCCACTAATGCACCTTTCCGGGCTCGTCGGAAAACTGAAAGTAACGACCGGTCACGCGATCGTACTCGGCCCGCGCGACGTTTTGCTGGAAGGTCGCGGAAAGCAGAGTCGCTTTGGTTTCGAGATAACTGGATTCAGCGGTGCGATATTCAAGTTGCGACGACAAACCTTCCACCAGGTTGTTCTGCACGTCAGCGACGGTCGTGGCTGCATTCGCGGTCGCACCCGTCAGGGCATTATGTCGGGCGCGAAGCGCGAGCAGGTTGTTGTGAATGCGCGTTAATTCGCGCGGCACATTGGCTTCCATGCGTTGCACGACGAGCTCATTCATTTCCCTGATCGATTTCTGCCGCAGGACCGCGCCGCCTACTTCGCCATTATCGATCACGCGCCAGGTGTAAACCCCACCCATTCGCAACTCCGAAGAAACGATGTCGTCCGATGGCCGCGCCGTGCCGGAGCTGCCGCGATGAATATCGGTCGCGGGAATGTAGGTGCCCGAAACGGTGGCGGCGACCGCGGGATAATAGGCCGCCTCGATGATGCGCTGATCTTCGGCCGCCGCCCTAA
>JALZAX010000264.1 GCA_030948055.1 Verrucomicrobiota bacterium
CAAATAAGCGTAATCGTCCGCGAACCCCTCCACCTCGCTCGCCCCTTCGCGAAAGCTGCGCCGTAACGTGTTTGTCTCTGCGCGATAAAGTTTCTCCTTCACGAAATCGGCGGCTTTATTCGCGGCCTCAAGATAGGCCGGATCGCCCAGGACTTGATAGGCGCGAGCGAAAGCGGAGATCATAAGCCCGTTCCAGGCCGTCACGATTTTGTCGTCGCGTTGCGGACGGGGGCGTTTGGCGCGGGCGGCAAAGAGAATCTCCCGGCTCTCGGTCAGCAGCTGCTCCACTTTGTCATTCGTTAGGCCAAACTTCTTCGCCGCCTCCACAATCGTGCGCCGCTGGATGAGAATATTTTTGTTATCGAATTCGCCCTGCGGATCCTCCGGCGCGTTCCCCTTCGGCTCGACGCCATAGAAGTCGTCGAAGACCCGCGCCTGTTCCGGCGAGAGCAACTGATCGATCTCCTCCTTGGTCCAGACGTAGAAGGCGCCCTCGGCATGTTCCGGCTTGCCGGGCTCGAGCTGGCTGTCCGCATCTTCCGCGGAATAAAAGCCGCCCGCCTTGTCGGTCATATCGCGCTGGACGTAAGCGAGAATATCGCGCGCGGTTTTTTCGAAGATCGGCTCGCGCGTGATCTGAAAGGCGTCGAGGTACGACCGCGCCAGTTGCGCCTGGTCGTAGAGCATTTTTTCGAAGTGCGGAACGTGCCAGAACTTATCCACCGCATAACGATGGAAGCCGCCGCCGAGATGATCGTGAATGCCGCCCGCCGCCATTATGCGCAAGGTCGTGAGCGTCATTTCCAAGGCGCGCTTTCCTTCGGGTGTGTCCGGGCGATCCGCGTAATACTGCAGGAGAAAATTAAACGTCACCGGTCGCGGAAATTTCGGCGCCGGCCCGAACCCGCCGAGTTTTTCATCAAAGCTTCCTGCTAGCTGCTGGTAAGCCTTTGTCGCCAGATCGGCGTCGAGCTTGCCGTCGGATTTTGCGCCGGCCTCGTCGCGCTGGAGCGCGGCCACGATTTTCTGCGCGCTGCTCCTGATTTTGTCGCGATCTTTCTGCCAGGCTTCCGCGAGTTGCGTGAGGACGCGCTTGAATCCGGGCAAGCCATCCCGGTCTTCGGGCGGGAAATAGGTGCCGCCCACGAATGGTTTCAGATCCGGTGTCAGCCAAACGTTCATCGGCCAGCCCCCGCCGCCCGTCGTCGCCTGTACAAAAGCCATGTAAACCCGATCGACGTCCGGGCGTTCCTCGCGATCCACTTTGATGCTGACGAAATTCTCGTTCATCAGCTTCGCGATCTCTGGATTCTCAAACGACTCGTGCTCCATCACGTGGCACCAGTGACAAGTGGAATACCCGACCGAGAGAAAGATCGGCTTGTTCTCTTTGCGCGCTTTTTCAAAAGCCTCCTCGCCCCACGGATACCAATCCACCGGATTGTGCGCGTGCTGGAGAAGATAGGGCGACTTCTCGTTCGCCAGCCGATTGGTGAAGGCGTGCTCGGTAGCCTTCGGAGCATCCGCCGCCGCCAGATTCATCGCGCCGGCCAGGGCGAGAAAGAGAAATTTTGACTGCACGAAAACTTTCGGATTGTGGAGGTTTCGGCCGACCACTGTCACACATTAGCACCAGGAATGATTATCGCAGTGGCACAACTGGCTTTGCTCACCCGTAATGGTCGCGAAGAATTCCTGCCACTTCCAGATGGCAGCTTGGTCGGACGGACCGCTGGGCCGTGGGGCACGCGCCGCTAAGACGCTAAACTTCGCCGCAGACATCTTGCGGCAACCGAACTCCGCGATTCTAGTTTACCACCATGCACCTTCCCACCGTCTGCCCATCGAAGCGGCCCACGCACACCGGCGGCGCCATCCGTCTTCTCCTCTGCCTCTCGCTCCTTCTCGCGATCGCGACGCCGCCGCTGGTGCGGGCGGAGGTGAACGCGTCGAAGCCAACTGTCGCCCAGGCCGATAAAAACTTTGCGCATGAAGCCGCACGCGGGTTGATGCGCGATATTCGGATCGCCGGGATGGCGCAGCAGCGGGCGACGAAGAAACAGATCAAGACTTTCATGTATTACGTGGCGCGGCGGCGCGTTGGCGCCGATGCGGCGTTACGACGACTCGCCCGGAGCAGCGGCCTGCAGTTGCCGACCCAACTCGATGCTCAGCAAAAGCAGGAACTCGAGGCGTTGCAGAAACTGCAGGGGGCTGAGTTCGACAAAGCCGCCTTACGCGCGATCAGCGATCCCGGTTACGTGCGGTTCTTCGAGTTCGAGCTCAAAGACGCTGCCCCGGCCAAGGATGCGCGGGTGAAGGCATACGCACGGGAGCAACTGCCGATTATCCGTAAAGATATCGACGCGGCCAAGCGCTGGCTCGACGGCTACGACCGAATATAAATGGTCCGCGACGGCTAGCCTGCTACGCCAGCGATCGCGTTGTAGCTTTATTTCTTCGCCGCCTTATCCGCGGCCGCTTCGTTCGCTTGTTGTTTCGGCGTTTCGTTTTCCATCTTCACGATCGCGCCGGTCTTCGCATCCACCAGCACTTCCGCGATGTCTTTCGTGCCCGGTTTTACAATGTCGAACGACCAGACCAGTTTTCCGCCTTCATTCTCCAGCTCGGAGGATTTGATTCTTCCATTCGGCACTTTCGCCAAAGCCGTCTTTTGCGCGTCGGCCTGAGTGATTTTTGCCTGCGCTTGCAACTGCGCCTGGGTCTCGTTCGACTCCGCCAGCGCAGAAGTCGTTAAGCCGACGAGGGCGAGCGCGGCGACGGCACTGACTATTGTTAGGTTTGTTTTCATAGCTCGACTGTCGTCCGGCCTGGCCTTCGCTTCCCTTTCCGGGCCATTACAATGCTGTTATTTTGCATGCGAACTTCGCCTAAGGGGCGATGCTTTTTGGCCAAAAGACAATCGCGCCCACGAACAACAAATAGAGCGCAACCAGCGCCGCCCCATTCGCGCGGCGCAAGCCGCCCCGCCAGCAGAGAAGCGCGGTCGCGGTGACAGTCATGGCGCCGAGCCAGCCGAGAGAGAAGAAGGTGCGCGAAGAGGGAGCGCCGAGTCCGATGATGAGCGCGGGCAGGCAGATTCCGAAAACAATATTCAAAGTATTGCTGTTGAAACATTCCGCGGCGACGGCCGCGCCGCGTCCGTGTTGCGCGAGCCGAATGGCGGCGACGGCGTTGGGAATTCCGGTCAAGGCTGCGATGCCGAGCGTACCAGCAATGGCGTGTGAAATGGAAAATCTCTCCGCAAGCCAGACGGCGGCGCTGACGATCCCTCGACTGCCGGACACGATCGCGAAGAGCGCGGGCAGCACGAGCAACCAGTGAAGAAGTGAAGCGCGAGCCCTGCCGTGTTTCTCGACATCTTGTTTGATCGGCTCGACCGCGCGCACAAGAAAAGTGGCGGCGAAATGCGGGAGTGGAAGGTGTTTGATCCGCGTCGGCGAAAGAGCCACCACCCAAATATATGGACCAACGAGCAGGAAGATAAGCAGTAGCGCGAGCGGCGCGGGAAGCAGGCCGATGATGAGCGCGGCGCCAATGACCGTGCCAAGCAAAGCGATGCCGCCGCTGAAAAGCGCGTCCGCCGTTCGCACCCGAACCAGTCCGGTGAGCAGCGCACTCAATCCGAGAAGCGCCGCGAGATTGAAAATATTTGAGCCCAGCACGACGCCGACGCCGAGCTCACGATGCCCCGCGGAAAGCGCCATGATCGACGCCGAGATTTCCGGTGAGTCGGCGCCCAGCGCGGTCACGATTCCGAGGAGGCCTTCCGACAATTTCAACGAGACTCCGATTCTCTCAAGCGCCACGGTCAGGACAAAACTCGAGACCGACATGAGCACGAGCGATCCGAAAAAAAGACCGCTTTGAAAAAGGACGTCGGTCACTTCGTTTTCGGCTCGTGCCTACCAAGGACGGCAACGTTTTCTCCGAGCACATCGTGCACATAAAGCGTTTGGATCAGGACGATCGCGACCACGGTCAGCGGCGTGGAAAAAATGACGCCCATGGTGCCGAACAACGCCGCCGACAAAATTTGCACCGACAACAACAACGCCGGCGGCAAGGCGACGGCCCGCTTTTGCACGAAGGGCGTGATGCAATAACCCTCAAAGAGATG
>JALZAX010000265.1 GCA_030948055.1 Verrucomicrobiota bacterium
CCCGATGGATCGGCCACGAGTTTCCATGGCATCATCAGCACACCGACGATACCGGTAATCAGCCCGCCGATGCGGAAGGAGATTTTGCGCGGCGCGAGATGGGCGAAATCATTCGCGGGACTCACGACGTTCGCTGCGATGTTGGTCGCAAGCGTGGCCAGGCAAAGGGCGAACATGGCGATCACGAGCACGACCGGATTTTGAAAATGCGTCAGGACATCGACGGGATCCCAGATCGTCTTGCCGTAAATGATCGTGGTCGCTGATGTGACTGCGACTCCGATGAAACTGTAGAGCGCCATGGTCAGCGGAAGACCGAGCGCTTGCCCGACGATCTGGTCGCGTTGCGAATGCGCGTAACGCGAGAAGTCTGGAATGTTGAGCGAGAGCGTGGCCCAGAAGCCGATCATGCCCGTGAGTCCGGGGACGAAGAACGCCCAGAACTGTCCGGCTTTCGGCTGGCCCGGCGCGAAGGCGGATGGCTGCGCGAGAATCGGTCCGAAGCCGCCGGCATTCTTGTAAGCCCATGCGAGCAGAAGTAATCCGAGCGCGATGAGCAGCGGCGCCTTGATGTTCAACAAGAAGCGAATCGACTCGATGCCCTTGTAGACCACGAACATGTTGATGCTCCAAAAAAACATGAAGCAAGCGAACTCGGGGAAAGTGATGCCGAGAAATTTAGCCGCGTCTGGCGCAACGATTGCCGGAAAAAATACGCCGAGAATTTTGTAAATGGCCGCGCCGCCGATCCACGTTTGAATTCCGAACCAGCCGCAGGCGACAAACGCGCGCATCAACGCGGGAACATTCGCGCCGCGCACACCGAACGACGCGCGACAAAAAACTGGGAACGGGATTCCGTAACGCGTCCCGGCATGCGCATTTAAGATCATCGGAATGACAACGATGAGGTTGCCGAGAAAAATGGTGATGATGGCCTGCGACCAATTCATCCCGCCGCCGATGAGCGACGAAGCGAGCATGTAAGTCGGGATGCAGGCCGACATCGAAATCCAAAGCGCGGCGAAACTTCCGACGCGCCAGGTGCGCCGCGCCTTCGGCACCGGCGCGAGATCCTTATTATATAGAGTGCTGTGCTCGATCTCGATCGAGACCTCGACATCGGGCGCGTCGGCCGTTGACATGACGGAGGCAGATGCTGCCCAACATCGTTAGCGCGAGCAATCGCAAAGCACGGGCAGCACGTCACGCGCTTGCGTTGTAGCGACGGCGCTGTGTCGCCGTAAGAATGCGTCGATTGCAGGCCACGCGTCCGTACGCCGACGCAGCGGCGTCGCTACAACAGCAACTCGGATTCGCGCGCAAATGCATCTTCCATTTGTTAGGCCCTGCGGCTAGAAGCCTTCTCGTGCTGCTCAAGTTCATCAGCGCGCTTGGCATCGTCGTCATGATTGCATGCGCGTGGTTGCTTTCGCGCGATCGCAAAAATTTTCCGTGGCGCACCGTGCTCTGGGGAGTGGGACTGCAATTCACTTTCGCCATTTTCATTTTGAAAACACCGTTTGGCCTCGCCGTTTTCGCCGCCGCGCAACGCATCATCGATAAACTCAATCTCTTCGCCATCGAAGGCGCCCGCATGGTTTTCGGTCCGCTGGCCGATGGCGAGGTTTTGAAAAACGCCTTCGGCCCCGGGAACAGCTACGTCTTCGCGGTTTTCATTTCCGCCACGATCATTGTCATATCGGCGTTATCGGCGCTGTTTTATCACTGGGGAATTTTGCAACGCGTCGTGCATGCGATGGCCTGGGTCATGCGCAAAGCGATGCGCACCAGTGGCAGCGAAAGTCTCGGCGCGGCCTGCAATATTTTTCTCGGCCAGACGGAGGCGGCGCTGCTCATTCGTCCTTACATCCCACGCATGACCATGAGCGAATTGATGGCGCTCATGACTGCCGGCATGGCGACGATCGCGAGTGGCGTCATGATTGTTTACGCGCAAATCGGCGTCGACGCCGGACACTTGCTGACCGCTTCGGTCTTGAGCGCGCCGGCCGGATTGTTGATCGCGAAAATCATGTTTCCGGAAACCGAAGTGAGCGAGACGCGGAGCAGCGCGTCGGCTGAAGTAAAACGCACGAGCGTGAACAGCATCGATGCGCTTTGTCGCGGCGCGGGTGAAGGCGTCACTCTTGCCATCAATGTCATCGGAATGCTGATCGCTTTTGTCGCGACGGTCGCGCTGGCCAACTATGTTTTTGGCGCGCTGCAGCGATGGAGCGGCGTGCCCAGTCCAATCACGATCCAAAACGCGCTCGGTTACGCGAACTGGCCTTTCGCATTCATGCTCGGTGTGCCCACGCACGATTGCCAACTGGTCGGACAAGTGCTCGGCGAGCGCGTGGTCCTGAATGAATTCATCGGCTATCTCTCGCTCACGCAGATCAAGGCGCAGCTTGATCCGCGCAGTTTCATCCTCGCGACCTACGCGCTCTGCGGCTTCGCGAATTTTTCCAGCATCGCCATTCAAATCGGCGGCATCGGCGCGCTCGCGCCCGAGCGTCGCAGCGACCTCGCGCGACTCGGCCTGCGCGCGATGGTCGGCGGATTACTCGCGTGTTATTTAACTGCGAGTGTCGTGGGCGTGTTGATCTAGTCCGGGATTGCCAATCTGACAGGACCGAGTTACCCTCGTTTTATGCCTACCGTGACGGTGAAAATGAGCGCGCAACAATTCGCGCGACTCAATCGTCTCGCCCGCCAGCGTCATCTGCCGAAAGCGCAGATATTGCGTGAGGCGCTTAAAGGCGCGACCACCTCCTCGAGCGCGCCCACGGCCTTTGATCTTTCCAGCGACTTGGCGGGCTCCATTGCGGGGCGTCGCGATGCTTCCACTAACCGAGCGTACCTGGCGGATCTTGGCCAGCCCCGGAAGCACGGGCGTCGCAAAAAATAAATGCCCCAGCACTTTCTGGTCGATGCCGGTCCGTTGGTGGCTTACCTCATGCGGCGCGATCAGCACCATCTCTGGGCGGTCAGTCATTTCCAAACGGCACCGGTGCCACTGTTCACCTGCGAGGCTGTCTTAGTGGAAGCAGAACACCTCGTGGAAAGAATTGAGTCCGGCACGAGCGAAAAATTACGTTTGCTGTTGGAGCGCGGGGTCATCGCCGTCCGATTTTCGCTAGCGGAACAGCTCTCGGCGGTCCTCAACCTGCAGCGTCGTTATGCAGATCTACCGATGTCACTCGCGGACGCCTGCTTGGTGCGAATGTCGGAAATAGATGAAAGGGCTTCGGTTTTCACCACCGATAGCGACTTTCGCATTTATCGAAAAAGGAACCGCAAAGTTATTCCACTGATTAGTCCAGGCTCAGTGAATTAGAAATGCGTCGGCTCGCGCTTGAGCATTTGGCCGCGACCGATCGTGCCGACAAATTTTCCATCACGCACCGCCACTTCGCCGCGCACCGTCACGACACTCGGACGTCCTTCGATTCCCCAGCCTTCGAACGCGCTGTAGTCGACATTCATCATTTGTGTCTTCGCGGAAATCTTTCCACGATAGTTTGGATCGTAAACGACCAGATCCGCATCGGCGCCAATTTGGATGGAACCTTTGCGCGGAAATAATCCGAAGATTTTTGCTACGTTGGTACTCGCGACATTAACAAACTTGTGCAGATCGAGGCGCCCGGCTTTCACGCCGTGCGTGTAGAGTAGGTTCACGCGATCTTCGAGCGACGGAATGCCGTTCGGAATCTTGGTGAAATCGGCGTGGCCCATCGGTTTCTGCGTTTTGAAATCGAACGGCGCGTGATCAGTCGCGACGGTATCGATCTCGCCGCTTTGCAAACCATCCCAGAGCACCGGCTGGTTTTGTTTGTCGCGCAGCGGTGGCGACATGACGAATTTCGCACCTTCAAAAGCGGCGCGCTCCGCGTCGGTTTTATCAAGCACCAAATATTGAATGAGCGTTTCAATACCGACATTCACACCGCGATGACGCGCCGCCAGCGCTTCGCGCAACGCTTGGTTGCAGCTCAGGTGCACGATGTAAACATGCGCGCCGGTCAGTTCGGCGAATGTCGTTAGGTGATGAACTCCTTCCGCCTCCACCAGCGGCGGTCGGCTTTTCTCGTGTTGCTCCGGCCCGACCAATCCCGC
>JALZAX010000266.1 GCA_030948055.1 Verrucomicrobiota bacterium
CGACGAGCTGCTCATCATCTTTAATGCCGCCCGTCGCCTGCAAGCCGGTACGGATAAACTCATTCAGGGCGCGCACCTCTGCGCGCGTTTGTGAAACAACGAGTGCAGACTGGTTCTTCGCCGCAAAAGCGAGATACGCACGGACAAGACTGTCGTGCATTTCTTCGGGACTTGCTTCGGTGATCGCATCGATCTTCTCGAGAGCAGAGAACGACGCTTCGGTATCACCATCGGCCGCAGCTTTAACAGCTTTTCGATAGGCCTGAATCGTTTCCCGCTCCTGCTTGGCTTTGGCACGTTTGGGATCTTGCCGGCGGATGATGTTCAACTCCGCAGGTCGCAAGCCCGAGTAGCGCTCGATCGCTCGCAACGCATCCGAAGCTTCCACGGGACCATGCTGGCGAGTGTCTCCTGACAGGATTACTCGACCGCCCTTGGCTTGTGCAAGTTCCAGTAGCGCCAGCATCTGCCGCGCTCCGATTTGCCCCGCTTCATCAACGATCAGGATCGCTTGGTCAGACATTGGCTTATTCTGCAAGAACTCCGCGACCGTCTTCGCGTGCGTGAGTCCGTCTCGTTCCAGATCGAGTACCTGCTGGCGTTGCGGTGCCAACACGACCGTCTTTCTGCCGTCCGTCACTAGCGCTTCTTGCACACTGCGCAGGACGTAACTTTTGCCCGTTCCAGCACCGCCACGGAAAAGAGTTACGAAATCGTGTGATCCGACCAGCTGCCCGAATGCCT
Source organism: Verrucomicrobiota bacterium (assembly GCA_030948055.1). Classification (GTDB taxonomy): domain Bacteria; phylum Verrucomicrobiota; class Verrucomicrobiia; order Chthoniobacterales; family UBA10450; genus JACCTI01. The sequence continues at coordinate 745 of JALZAX010000266.1, forward strand.
TTTGTTGGTCCTCAGCCAGGTTGTTCAGTTTGTCGGACGGATGCGCGCCCAACGCTGAAAACTGGCCGGCACCGCGGCTTGCCATTTGTACGATCCGCCACTCCCGTGCGAGCACATCTTTGCGCGTCAGCTTACCGTCCGCCTCGCGGAGATAATCGCGCGATGCGGTCTCGCATTTCAGCTCGTCGAGTGTCAACGCTGAGCCGCGTGCAAACTCCAGTGCGTGCCGCCAAAGCTCATGCTCATGCACAACCGAGCGCCGATCGAAGAGATGCTCTTCTGCCCAGGAAACCGCAGCAGCGCTGCTGACAGGCTGAGCGTTGAAAGCAGTGGTCGGCGGCGGCTGCACTGCCGCCTCGTCGGCACTTGAAAGCTGGCTCTTCCAAAGCGCATGCAGGCGATTGGGCGCGAGATCATGGATCTTGCGCGACCGGAGCTTGTGCGCCAGGTGCTCGCGAACCGCATCGACGTTCCCGGTAATCTTCTCTGGCCTCGCGACGAGGAACTCCCGCGTCTGCTCATCGATTTCGCGATGCCGCTTTGAGAATCGTTCGCAGAGTTCAGGGCTGACCTCCGTCACGCGAAAGTCGCCGCGCGCCGCGTTTTCCAACGTGTATCCGCAACTGCGCAACGCGCGTGCGAGCTCATGATAGTAGACGTTCTCGACGTACTTCTGCGCGACGAGCATTTGATGATTCTGCAATGCTTTCCACCGGATCTCCTGGGGATCATGTGTCGCGTTGAAGACGATGCAGTGCGTGTGCAAATGCGGATCGAGCGCGCGAGAACTGTCGTGTTCGAAAAGGGCTGCAACGATGTTACCGGTCGCGCGATCCGAATTGTTCCCGGCCTGCCGAATACGCGCTGAGGCGAAGTGTTCTAGTTCTGTCACCGCGATTCTCACTGCCTCGCGGTGCGCTTGCATGACGCGCTGATCACCGCCCACGAGTGCGATGATAGAAACGGATTTCGGTGGTGAGAACGTGAAGTCGAAGAAGACGCGACGGTTCGCAGCCTCGCGTTCATCATTGGTTCCAGCATTCTCCATCCTCGTCTGGTTCTGCCGCTGCGTCAGACGTTGATTGGTTAACGGGTGAGTATTATCGCAAAGCGCTACGAAGTCTTTTTGCTCAACAACGCCGCTCAGCCCAAGGATCTCTGCGCCTATTCCAATCCATTCGCCAGATACGCGTTCTGATTCCGTGTAGTAGTCTCCCGTCGCGAGATGCTCCTCGAAATAGGACTTTGCGTTTCTGAGATTCGTCTGCGCCTTCGTCGACAGCATGCGCAGAAGGAATAGCGCGTAACCAGACCGACGTTGCTCCAGTGCGAGAGCCGGAGTGTCGCTCAATGCTCGCATCCTAAGCGCATGACAAAGCCGCTTCAACCGGTTCTGCCCACGGAAGGGACCGTGGGCTTAGATAGATGGGACGCCCTACCCCTTAGCACAGCTAAGGAATTTCCGGCTCGTCGCTAACCCGCTCCCGCAATCATGAGCGAAGCCGCAGACATCGCAGCGCGCACGCAACGCTTCAACGACGCCGCGCGCACCTTCACGCCGCCGCCATCGACGCGTCATGCCAAACTCATGCCGCTCAAGGACGGCATCGTCGAGCTGCGACAAAAGGGCGCGTCGCTCCGGCTCATCCGCGAATTGCTTGCCACTGTGGACGTGTCGGTCGGAACCGACACGATCGCGCGATTCCTCGCCGAAGTGAATGGCGACCACACACCGCAGCGACCACCGAGACGATCCGGCCGTCGGCGCGCGGTCGGCCCGGTTGTGGCGGACCCGTCACCGGCTGCACCATCACCGGCGCCACTCCCGCACACCGAACCGCCAGCGGAGCGTCCCCGCACACGCGGACCGCGCGTCGCCGATCCGCGCACTCTCTGATCAAGGCACCATCACATGAACAAACAAATCAACCTCGTCATCAACGGCAAAGGCGGAGTCGGAAAGAGCTTCTTCGCCACAAACTTTGTGCAGTATCTGAAAGATTGCGGGATCGCTCATTGCGCGATCGACAGCGATCACGAGAACTCGACGCTGAAGCGTTTCCACCCAGAGGCAGAATTCATCAATCTCGAACACCGACGCGAAATCGATCGCGTGTTCACCGCTGCGGAGACTTCCGATCTTCTCGTGATCGACTGCCGCGCGGCTTCCACTGACCTGTTCATCGACTTCTTCGATGAGGTTGGTTTGGCTGAGGTGCTGCGTTCGCTCGACGCGAGGCTTACCGTCATTTGTCCGGTCAATCACGAGGCCGACAGCGTGGAGCAACTCCGCACTCTGTCGGACGCGCTACGTGACGGTTGCGGCTGGGTTGTCGTGAAGAACGAAGCGCACAGCGACGCGTTCAAGATTTACGAGGGCAGCAAGATGCGCCGCCACGTTGTCGATGTTTTGCATGCGCGCGAAATCTCGATGCCGCGCATGTACGATTGGCTCGTCACCGCTTTGAACGAGCACAACACCCCAGTCACTCCGGCATTGGCGCATCACGCTTTCAATCTGCTCGACCGGCAGCGGCTGAAGACGTGGCAGATGCGCTTCTACCGACAATTGTATCGCGCCGCTGATCTGCTTCTGACGGATCCGCAGGCGGCCGAGAGATTCGCCGCGTGAACGCCGATGACCCACTAGAACGCGCAATCGGCGAGTGGCAGCGCAAGCATCACATCGCCGATGGCGATCCGATGATCGCCGCGCTGGGACTGGTCCGCGTGTATCTCCAACACGCGCGTCATACTGACGACAGCCAGGACACCGCCATTCCGAGCTTCGAAGATTTTCGCGGCACGATCGAACTGCTCGACCGACGATCAAAATCTTTCATCAACCAAGCATCTGATCTGGTCGCGGAGCTACGCCGCTTTGGGCAGAATGTCGAACGGCTGAATCGTGTCCGCTTGGCGACGCTTCTTGTAATGATCGCACTGACGGCAATTGCCGGCGTGCTCATCGGCCGTTCCATATGAGTGCGATTCTCGGATTCGCAACTGTGGGCGTCCTTTGGCTGACGGCGACCATCAGTCTGATCTCGCATCTCTCTCGAGGCCGCGAGCATCGAGCAGTTGTTCGGCTCGCTGGCTTCAAGTGGACGCGCGCAGACTTTTGCCGCGGCTGGCTTATCACGGGCGATACAGGTTCAGGCAAAACACGATCAGGTATTACGCCTCTCTTGTTCCAAGTCTTCCGCAACGAGCCGACCTGGGGTGGGCTCTGCATCGACGACAAAGGCATATATTGGGAAACGCTTTCGGAGATGGCGCGGCACTTCGGCCGTGAAGACGATCTCATCCTCCTGCAGGTCAGACCGGAAGACGCTGGTCTTCATTGGCAACCGAAGCACACATATAATC
>JALZAX010000267.1 GCA_030948055.1 Verrucomicrobiota bacterium
TATCAATTGTGGTTACACCGCTGCCTGGAGTGAGGCGAAGGTCTTGGCCGGTGTTACTGACAATACGGAGACGATCGACAGTCGGGTTGAAGTCGATGGAAAAGCGGGTCGCGTTCGGATCGAGCGAGGTCATTGTGAGGCTGGCGTTTAACGTGGCCAAACCGGTAATCGGATTGATCGAGTAGAGTCGGCCTGCGCTGCTAAAACCGTAGAGCAGCCCATCGGCGGGACGAATATCAATATCGAAAATGGTTTCGCCACCGACGCCGCTAATTGGGACCAGCGCGGTCGTGGTGCCAGGCGTTGCGCTATCGAAACTAACTAAGGCATTTCCGGTTGTAAGGCCGTAGATAAGTTCAGCGCGCGTTTGCGCAGCGAGGAGAAGCAAGGTGGCCGCGGCAAGCGCGAGAGCGAAGAGTCGGGACTTTTGTGATGATAGAGTTCTGGGGATCAATTTCATATTTGTTGAGGTGTTGGGTTACGAAATGGAGATATCAGACTCTAAAGGAAATTCCAATAAAAGAAGACACCTCCAATATATTCAGAGGTCTTACGCCAGTGTTCAGGCCTCCGGATGCGCGAAAAAACGAAATTTGTCTCGCGCAGAGAACGATAGCACTAGCTCGACGCTGCCGCTGCCTCTGTTTCGACCGGCTGAGCGGCGGTAGTGCCAGCTTTGCGCGTCCTCTTGATCAAACTGCGCACCGTATCGGATGGCTGGGCGCCTTTCGAAATCCAGTGATCGATGCGATCCATTTTGAGCGTGCTGTTGTGGCCAGTTTTCTTTGGATCGTAGGTGCCGATGATCTCGATGAATTTGCCGTCGCGCGGACTGCGGCTGTCGGCCACCACCACTTTGTAATACGGACGATTGGTCGTCCCTTCTCTGCGTAGTCTGATTGAAACTGCCATATCGTTAATTTTTCATCCGTGCCATTTGCGCCATCATTCGTTTCATTTTCCCGGCGTTTTTCATCATCTTTCGCATTTGATTAAAACGCATCAGCAGATCGTTCACTTGCGTGACGGTGCTGCCGCTCCCGCGCGCGATGCGTTGGCGGCGCCGCGCATTTAAAATGTCGGGCCGCGTTCGCTCTTCGCTGGTCATCGAAAGCACAATCGCTTCCGTGCGCTTGACCTGCTTCTCGTCCACCGAGAGGCCCTGCACGTTACTCATGCCGGGGATCATGCCAAGTATGTTTTCCAGCGGGCCCATCTTCTTCATCATTTTGAATTGGGCGAGGAAATCGTTGAAATCGAAAGACGCGGTGCGGAGTTTCTTCTCCATCCGCATCGCTTCTTCTTCGTCGAATGCTTCGGCGGCTTTCTCGACCAGCCCAACAATGTCGCCCATCCCGAGTATGCGGCCGGCCAATCGATCGGGCACGAAGACCTCGAACTGATCCAGCTTTTCTCCGACGCCGGCGAACTTGATCGGGCGTTGCGTCACTTCGCGCATCGACAAGGCCGCGCCGCCGCGCGCGTCGCCATCGAGTTTAGTCAGCACCAATCCCGTGATTCCGAGCGCCTCATTAAAGTGTGTCGCGACACTCACTGCCTGCTGGCCGGTGGCGGCGTCAGCGACCAACAAAATTTCCTGCGGCTTCAGGAATTCCTTGAGCTCTTTGATTTCCTCGATCAGCGCTGCGTCGATTTCCTGTCGTCCGGCGGTGTCGAAAATTTGCACGTTGCCGCTTTGCGTTTCAGCCCATTCCAAGCTCGCCGCCGCAGATTTGCGCAAGTTCTTCTCGTTCGGTGGCGGCGCGTAAACCGGCACATCGACTTGCCGCCCCAAGGTCGCGAGTTGTTCGATCGCCGCCGGCCGATGCAAATCGCACGAAATCAATAATGGCGCCCGGCCTTGCTTCTTCAGCAACTTTGCCAGCTTCGCTGACGACGTTGTCTTGCCTGCACCATTGAGACCCACCATCAAAATGCGCGCTGGCTTTTCCAGATTCAGCGGAGCCGCGTCGCCGCCTAACAGCTGCGTCATTTCATCGTGAAAGATTTTCACCATCTGCTGACCCGGCGTGACACTGCGCAGAACCTCTTCGCCGAGCGCCTTCTCTTTCACGCGCGCGATGAAATTTTTCGCGACTTGGAAATCGACGTCGGCTTCGAGCAGCGCGAGTCGAACCTGCCGCAGCGCGTCATTGATATTCGTCTCCGAAATGGAGCCGTGACCGCGCAGGTCCTTGAAAATGTCCTGAAGCTTGTCGCCGAGCTGCGAAAACATCTAGCGTTTGACCGGCGAGGGCGAAGCAGCAGCCGGAGTAGCCGCCCCATCCGAGATATTAAACGTCCAGCTCGTCTCGATTTTCTTGTCGCCGGATTTTCCGCTCACGATCACGGTGCACGTTTTGTCGCGCAGCTTTTGTGTCACTTGATACGAAACCGTCTGTGTTTTCGGATCGTATGACGCGGGAACCAAACCGAGACCGCTCACGCGCATCTGCACACTTTTGTCGTCAATCTGGCCAAACGAGCCGAGGTTCGCACGGATAAGTGGCAATGCCGTGGTAATCGTTTCGCCATCGGCCGGCTGCGCGCCGATGTCCGTTTTCGAAACTTCCGCGACGGGAGCTGCGCCCCCGCTGGTCGATCCGCCGAAATTAGCGGCGTCGGTGAAAACCTTCGGCTTGTTGCCCTCGATCAGGTAGCGGCCTAACGAGTCGTTGGGTGCGCCGTAGGTCAGACGTTGCCCGTAAACCGTAAAGATCGCTTCGTAATTCGCTTTCTTGATGAACTCGCGCACGTGTTCGTTGATGAAGCCGAAGGGAACGGCGAAGCAATTGACTTTGATCCCCAGCTTCTGTTCAAGCATGGCTTTCGAAGCGACAATTTCGTTGGCGAGCCACCGATCGTACTCATCCGGGTTCAGCCGTTTCTTCTGCACCTTGTCGAATGCCCGTCGCAAGTCCTGATGCGTGGCCGAATGCGCCTGAATGTCGACCCCCGCATCGCGCATTTCCGCGAGCATTTCCCAGCTCATGGCCGCGCCGCCGCCAAAGTGCATTCCTTTCACACCCTCGGTGTAGATGAAGAGCGTAAAGGGATAGCCGAATTTTTTCATGATCGGCCAGGCGACTTCGTATTGCGACTTCCAGCCGTCGTCGAAGGTGATGACGGCGGCCTTGGGCGGAATCGATTTCTCACCGCGCTTCCACGCCAGAAAATCCTGCATGCCGATTACAGGAATTTTCTTGTCCTGCAGTTCCTTCATCTGCGCCTCGAACATTTCCGGCGTGATCTCAGTATCGGGTCGATGAACCTTCTTCTCAAAACGGTGATAGCCGAAAATGATGACCTGGGCGCTCTGGTCGATCACCGGCCGCGCCGGTGTGGGAACCGGTGTAGCGGTGGGCGCGACGGACGCCTGCGGGCTTGGCGCCGCATTCGCGACCGGACCACTCGCTACGGAATTCTTTTTGCAGCCGGGGAGATTGACCGCCAACAGCGCGGTGAAAAGTGCAATTCGTATCAGCATAAAATCAGGTTAACGGCTTTAAATCTGAGCGGCTAAAACACAAGCGGTTTTTCCTTCTGCGAATCTGGAGTGGCGACGCGCAATCTTTGGAGTATGAATGCAACCATGCTCAGACTGGCCGGTCTGCTCCTAGCTATTTCGGCGCTCATCGCCCTAACGAGTTGTTCCACTTCGGAAGTCGGAAATCGACAGAATACGAGCCGATCATTCACGACCGTAGTGGTCGATGCCGGCCACGGCGGAAAAGACAGCGGCGCGGTGCGGCGTTACGGGCCACCGGAAAAATCTGCGACGCTCGACGTGGCACAGCGGCTAAATCGCAAACTGCGCGAATCGCAATTTCATACAGTGATGACGCGCTCGAACGACACTTTCATTTCGCTCGATGAACGAGTCGCAATCGGAAATCGCACACCCAATTCTGTTTTCGTCAGCATCCATTTTAATGATGCGCGACGACGCGGTGTGCACGGTTTCGAGACGTATTACAATTCTCCCTATGCGCGCAGTCTGGCCGATCGCATACAGCGCAAACTCATGAGCATGCGCGGCGCGAGTAATCGGGGTGTGCGCAGCGCGAACTTTCGCGTTATTCGCAAAGCGACGTTCCCATCGGTCCTGGTGG
>JALZAX010000268.1 GCA_030948055.1 Verrucomicrobiota bacterium
GGCAGTAGGAGAAGGTAATAGCAGTGGTGAACAACCGGAGTAACCAACATGGCCAATCCAATCAGGAGCCCGCACAGTATTAGGATCTGTGGAGGAGAATCTTTGCGGCGTAGTCTCGAAACGACTCCGATTCCCAGCAAAATTAGGGCACCGAGGAGGCCAACTGCTATGCGCCATGAAATCGGCGCTCCCGGCGGACGATGATCCCGTGACAGGTTGTGATATCGCAAATTGTGGATGAAGGACAAGAGCGACTGGTTATCGCGCAAACTCATTTGGGTTAGTTCCAGCGCGCGGGAAGAATCAGCCCCTTGGCCGAGAGCCGGCTCGATCAGAACATGCCTCCAAGTGTGGTATAGCTCGACCGTGCGGCCCGGCCCAAAGGTAAGTACGGGTAACACAACAAAGCTGAGGAATAGTCCTAAGACGGTGCCGGCAGCCATCCGCCATCGGCCGCGCCACACGGGAAAGAGTAGCAGCAAAGCAGGGAAGAGTTTTATCGCTGCCGGAACTGATAGAAAAATCCCGGCGCTTACTTCGCGGCGGTGCACCGCCAGGTAGATAGCTAAGGATAAGGCCGCGAGCATAACTACATCTACCTGGCCCCGTGACCAGCTTGTTGCCAGAGAGGCCAGACAGGCCAGAACCGGTAGGACGCGGATAGCCCACCAACGTCGACGTTGTCCAGATTCGCGTGGAGGCCCTTGGGCCCATTTGTGTTCCTTCAAGGCACAGGCCAGGAGATGAGCAGACAAGCAAGTCAAGGCGACACTGATCGCGAACCAAAGAGCGACGATGCAGAAGAACGGGAAGTTCTCCCGGTGCAATCCGTAGACTGAGTTAGCGTGGGAAACCTGGTAACCCCAGGGAGTGTTAGCTTCAGTTCGCTTCTCTCCCGGACCGAGAGGAGGGAGACTCTTTGGAGGTGCGATTGCCAGCGGCGTGAACAAGATGGCTATGGCAGGCGGGTATCCGTAGTGCCAGCCGTGGCTTTCGGTAACGTTGTAAAGGTTTTCCCCATGCCGGACTGCCCAGGCCGCACGTGTGAATACGGAGAGATCGGTGTTCGGCCGGCGCCGCAAGGCGGTCTTTCTTTCAACGTAGGCGCCAAAAGTGAGAACAAGCGCGAGCCCGATGGCTAGCGCGATCTTCTCATGCCGGTTGAAATGCCACCTGGTGGCGTTGTCTTGCATTAACTTCAAACTACGTGCCCGGTGTGTTCCAAAAGCGGAGACAGACTGTGCGACGCGACGAACGGCGTTACGCGTTCGGGTTACGTGGCTCCCGGTGGGCAAGGATAAGTGGCTTCGCTTCCTTCAAAACGTGGCGCGCAATGACGAGACGCTGCACTTCCGAAGTCCCTTCGCCGATGGTGCAGAGTTTCGCATCGCGCAAATAACGCTCAATCGGCAAGTCGCGGCTGTAACCGTAGCCGCCGTGAATTTGCATCGAACGATCGCAGATTTTCACGGCTGATTCTGAGGAGAAAAGTTTCGCCATGGCCGATTCCTTGGTCGTGTTCTTTCCCTGATCCTGCAGATGCGCGGCGTGCATCGTCATCACTTCGCTTGCTTCCAATTCCATCGCCGAATCAACCAGCATCCATTGGATGGCCTGGAAATTTCCAATTGGGTGACCGAATTGCTTCCGCTCGTTCGCGTAGGAATTCGCGCGATCGAACGCGGCTTCTGCGATGCCAACTGCCAGCGCAGCGATGCTGATGCGGCCGCGATCCAAAACCGTCAGCGCCTGTTCGCGCCCCCGCCCGCGTTCGCCGAGAATTTCTGCCTTTGAATCGGTGAAACGCAGCTCCGAAGTTTCGCTCGCGCGCATTCCGTGGGTGTGAATTTTGCGCACCGGCGTGACCTGATCTTTCATCATGATGAAAGCGCTAATTTCATTTTTGCCGGCATCGGTACGTCCCGTTGTCGCGATAACGATGAGCAAATCGGCCACGCGCCCGCTGGTGATAAAATGCTTCATCCCGTTCACCTGCCAATGATGGCCGTCCACGGTCGCGAGCGTTTCGATTCCGCCGGTGTCGCTACCGGCGTTCGGCTCGGTCAATCCCCAGCCGCCGATCCATTCACCACTCGTTAGGCGCGGGAGGTATTTTTTCTTCTGCTCTTCGTTCCCGAACAAATTGATTTGTCCCACTGACAGCGCGTTATGCGCCGCGATATCCATTGCGAGCGACGCACATTGTTTTCCAAGTTCCTTCACCGCGAAGGCCGCGGTCACGTAGCTCAAACCGCGGCCGCCAAATTCCTTCGGTGCGACCATTCCCATCAGGCCGATCTTTCCCGCCTTGGTAAAGATTTCGCGCGGCAGTTGTTCGTCGTGGTCCCACTGATCGGCGTAAGGAGCAACTTCGGTCTGATTGAACTCTGCCAATTTGCCAAGGAAGGCGCGTGACTCGTCGTCGAGAGGGTGTTCGAGTGTCATCATAGAGAAAGACAGGATTAACAGGATGTGCAGGATGCGGAAAAACCAATCCTGATAATCCTGTGAATTCTGTCTAGCCCCTTTATTCTGCGCCCTCGAATGGATTTCCCAAAAATGGAAGTCGGAGCAAGCGCGCGCAGTCGCATCTCGCGACGACTGCTGCCGTTTCTGTTTCTACTTTACGTCGCGAACTATCTCGATCGCACGAACATCGCCTACGCCACGCTGGGGATGAAAGGCGACCTGGGCTTGACCGATTCGGTCTTTGGGACGGCGAGCGGAATTTTTTTTGTCGGCTATTTCGCGCTGCAAATTCCCGGGGCGCTCTTGGTGGAGCATTGGAGCGCGCGGCGCTTGCTCGCGATCACTCTGATCACCTGGGGCCTGCTAACGACGTTGACCGCTTTTGTGCGCACCCCGACGGAGCTTTACGGCGCGCGTTTCCTCTTAGGCGCGGCGGAGGCGGGGTTCTTTCCCGGCGTGATCGTCTATCTTTCGCACTGGTTCGTTTATCAGGATCGCGCCAAGGCGGTGGCGCGGTTCATGTCGGCGATTCCAATCGCTTACATTCTGGGTGGACCGCTGGCTGGGTGGATACTAGGTCTCCACTCGTTAGGTATTCCTGGTTGGCGCTGGCTTTTTTTGGTGGAAGGGGGGCCGGCCATTCTACTAGGAATCGTGACGTTCTTTGTTCTGCCCGATCGGCCTAACGACGTCACTTGGTTACAGCCGAACGAGCGTGCCTGGCTCACTGCGCGTCTCGCGGAAGAACGGCAAGCAAAAGCGGGCGTGGAGCAGATGACAATCTGGCAAGCGCTCCGCCATCCGCCGGTCGTTTTGCTCATGCTTGGTTTGTTCTTCTGCTACTGCGGCGGCTACGCCATTTGGTTTTGGTTTCCGACCATGCTGCAACGGATGACCGGCTGGAGTCCGCAGCGGGTTGGATTCGTCGGCGCGATTCCGTTTATTGCCGGCCTGATCGGAATGCTGGTCGTGGGCTGGAACTCCGATCGCACGGGCGAACGCCGCTGGCATTTCGCCATTCCGCAACTAACTGCGGCGCTCGCTTTGCTCGCGTGGTTTGTTGTTCCGCACACAAACGTGATGCTGGTGACGGTCTTTACCTTCGTCGTTTTCGGGACGATCGCTTATCTCCCGTCATTCTGGTCGCTGCCGAGTTTATTCCTCAGTAGTTCCGCAGCAGCGGTCGCGGTCGGTTTCATCAACTGCGCCGCCAGCATCGGCGGTTACGTCGGACCGAAAGTCGTCGGCGAACTGAGCCAGCGCAGCGGCGGCTCGTTCAACGGCGGATTTATCGTGATCAGTGTATGCTGGGTGATCGCGTCGATCCTGGTGTTGCTTTGCCCGCGGGAACGTCCGACTTGAAGGCAACTGTTCACGGCGTCGAAGTCATCGGGGTGAACGTGGATGCCGAAACGCGATCTTTATTTCGAAGCTTAAGTAGACAGGGTTAACAGGATTTTCAGGATTGTTTTTTCTTAATCTTGTCCATCCTGTTAATCCTGTCTGTCTTCCTGCGCGCGCAATCGATTACTGCTTAAGCGCGACGTCGAACGGCGCGCCGGTCTTGGCGCGGATGTCATCGATCGTCGCGTCCGAGTGAATTTCAGTGAGCACGAGCCCGCCGCCTTGTTTCAC
>JALZAX010000269.1:0-2181 GCA_030948055.1 Verrucomicrobiota bacterium
GTCCGTTAGTGCGTGTTCCCCAATCGATTTGATCGCGCATGACATACGGCATGGTGACGAAGAAGAGACCTTTCACGACCAGGATGTAGGCGAGGACCGTAACGAGAAGACGGCTGTTTTCGTGGCGCAGAAATGCGGCATCGATCAACGGCTCGGCCGCGAGCAGATAAAGAATGCCCAATGCACGCACGGCGAGGAATTCATTCACAAAACGAAGGACGAGAAAATATCCGACCGGCAAAACGAAAAGAAGCGGGCGCCGAAAACTGGAAAACTCTCCCATCTCCATCGTCGCGAGCAGCCAAAAACTCCAAAGGGCAGCGAGAGTCAGCAGAAAAACTCCGGCCGGTCGCGAGCGCGGCAATTGCGTGAACCAATCGCGTCCGAGCGTCGGCTTGAAGACATTCGGAAGACTAATGAAGAGCAAAAAAAGCCCGGCGAGGATGCCCGCGGTTTTGAGCGAAAGGTGGTAAATCATCGGAAGCGCGTGGGAGATTTACACGGCCGGACGGCCATACAAGCTGAATCCATTGGCCTGCTCGACTTTGATCCGCATGATCTCGCCCGCGCGATTCGCTTGATCTTCGAAAACGACAATTTTGTTCGTGCGCGTACGACCCATCAGGCGCGCTGCATTATTCCGGCTGGGGCCTTCGCAAAGAATCTCCACCTCACTGCCGACCAGGCGCTCGTTGGCGCGATGCGCGGATCTGTCGACCACCCGAAGCAGATCGTGATTTCGTTCCTCTTTCACTTTTTCGGGAATTTGATCGGCAGCAATCGCGGCCGGCGTTTCCGCGCGCGTCGAGTAGCGAAAAATAAAAGCGTTATCGAACTGAATCTGCTCAACCAGATCCCGCGTAAGTCCGTAGTCCTCTTCCGTCTCGCCGGGAAACCCGACGATCACGTCAGTCGTTAGGGCGATTTCCGGTTTTGCTTTACGAATCTTCTCCACCAATGCGCGATATTTTTGCGCGGTGTACGGCCGGTGCATGGCTTTCAGGATGCGATCCGACCCGGATTGCAACGGCAGGTGAACGTGTTCCACGAGTTTGGGCAAACTGCCTAACGAGTGGATCAAATCTTCGCGAAAGCCGATCGGGTGCGGTGAAGTGAAACGAATGCGCTGAAGCCCATCGATCTCATGCACCGCCTCGAGCAATTGCACGAAGGGACTTTTCCCATCACGCATTGGAAATTCGTGACGGCCGTAAAGATTCACGATTTGCCCGAGCAACGTGACTTCCTTTACTCCTCGCGCAACGAGCTGGCGGACTTCGCTCACGATATCGTCAATCGTGCGGCTGCGTTCTCCGCCGCGCGTCCGCGGCACGATGCAAAAGGTGCAATGCATGTTGCAGCCTTGCATGATGGAAACGAACGCTGTCGCCTGTCTCGGCGCGAGCTGCTGCTGATGAATGGTGTTCTGCGAGCCAGCTTCCTCTTCGATATCGCAAATCGAGAAGCGCAAATCGTCCATGCGTCGCAGGCGTTTCTTCTCCAGCAACTCATCGACATAATCCGCCACGCGATGAAACTTTTGTGTACCGACAACCAAATCGAGATGCGGCAAACTGTTGAAGAGTGAATCGCCGCGGGCCTGCGCCATGCAGCCAAGAAATCCAAAAACAACTTCCGGCCGTCGTTTCGCCAGCACCCCGAGCATTCCCATTTTGCCGAGCGCTTTTTGATCGGCCATGTCGCGGACGCTGCACGTGTTCAGCAGGACGACATCCGCCTCCGCTTCACTAGCCACCGGCTCGTAACCACGCGCGACGAGCGAATGCGCGACCTGCTCCGAGTCGCGTTCGTTCATCTGACAGCCGTAGGTTTTGATGTAGAACTTCGGCATTGGCGGGGCTGAATCATACACAATCACGACACTCTCGCCATCGACCGCCTCGTTCGATTAAATCCGGGCATGACCAACGGAATTCCTGCTATCGGCATCATCGGAGGGAGCGGCCTTTACCAGATGGAAGGGGTGGAGAATCCCACGGAACAACGCGTGGCCACGCCCTTCGGCGATCCATCCGATGCATTGATCGGCGGGACAATGCATGGCCGGCAGATTTATTTTTTGCCGCGACACGCGCGCGGCCATCGCATTTTGCCCCACGAATTAAATCATCGCGCGAACATTTACGCGCTGCGGTCGCTCAATGTCCGCTGGATCATTTG
>JALZAX010000269.1:2191-4083 GCA_030948055.1 Verrucomicrobiota bacterium
GCGTGATGTCCTTTTTCCGACGCAGTTCTACGACCGAACCAGTCAACGCGCGCATCACACATTCTTCGGTGAAGGCATCGCGGCCCATATCACTTTTGCAGATCCAATCAGCGAAAAGTTGCGCGTGATTTTGCGCGAAGCCGCGCAGGAAGCCGGCGTGAACGCGCACGATGGCGGCACGTATGTGAACATGGATGGGCCGGCGTTTTCCACGCGCGCGGAATCGGAACTAAATCGCCGACACGGCTTCGACGTCATCGGCATGACGAATCTGCCGGAGGCGAAACTGGCGCGCGAAGCGGAGATCGCGCTCGCCACCATGGCCATGATCACCGATTACGATTGTTGGAAGGTGGAAGAGGAACCCGTTTCGGCGCAGACCGTTTTCGGTCATCTGATTGCGAATGCCGAGCGCGCGAAGAAAATTCTGTCGCATGCGATCCCGCAAATACCGAGCGAACCGAACTGGCCGGAGCATAGCGCGCTCGATTCCGCGCTGACGACGGATCGCAGACTTTGGCCCCCGCAGACGGTGGAGAAATTAAAGGCGATCCTGGGGCGTTTCTGAACCGGCGAAAGTTTTTGTTGTCCCTGCAATTTCGAATGTAGTAATTTCTTCCTTGTCCGGCGGAACTGGGACTCTGCCTCACGACTAATGCCAATGATCAAGATCGCCACCTCTCTTCTCGCTTTGTCGCTCCTCGCGGCCTGCCAGAGCACCAGCGCCACCGCGCAACGTCAGAGCGCCCCTCGGCAGAATATGCAGCAGCGCATGTTGGCCCAGAGCGCGCCGACGGCTGAACCCGCGCCGCCTGCGGAAGGTCCGGAAGATGTTCCGGCTACGAGGACGGTCGATCCCAACCGCAATCCCGGTCTCTTGCCGACGCCATTGCTGCGCGGGAACGCAGCGGGCAGTCTCTAGGTAGTTGTAGTTAGGTTCGCTCTCAAGCGACCAAGCGGTTCGGCCAGCCTTCGAATTTGCGGCTCTACCTGCGCCGTAATCACGGTGAGGCGAAGGCGCGCCGAACCTTTCACATCCAGAGCGCCCACGAGAGAAGCGCGGCAGAATCCTGCCAGATGCGCCCTTTGCCGTCGCCCAGTGCGACGACGATGACATCACGTCCCGGACGCGCGCCACTGGAGATGAGACAATGCCCGGCGGCCTCGGTGTAGCCTGTCTTCATCCCGTTACAATAGGGCAGTCGCGTCAAAACCTTGTTCGTGTTTTGCAGCTCGCGCGCCCGGCCATTCGCGTAGCGGAAAACTAAACGCGGCAGACAAACGATCGAGCGAATGGTCGGGTTCGCGTAAGCCGCGCGCGCGATCTGCGAAAGATCCCGCGCGGTCGAGTATTGATTGGGAATCGGCAGCCCGTTCGGATTGACGAAGTGGGAATTGACCGCGCCGAGCTCGCGCGCGCGACGGTTCATCGCGTCGGCAAACGCTTCCAGGCTGCCGGCATTATCCCGCGCTAAACATCGCGCGACGTCGTTGCAACTTTTCACCAGTAACGCTCGCAGCAGATCGATCCGCTGATAAGTTTCGCCCGCCTTGATATTCAACTTCGTCGGTTCGGCGAAAGTATCGATCGGCATGACGGTCACGTTCTGATCGAGATATCCGCGCTCGGCGACGATGAGCGAGGTGAGAAGTTTTTGTGTGCTGGCGGCGGCGCGCGGTTGATCTGCATTCTTCTCGTAAAGAACCTGACCGGTGCGCGCGTCGATCACGATGACGGACGCGGCCGAGATGCTCGGCACTGCGCCCGGCGACATCTGCGGAACGGCGATCTTCGGATTGTCGTCGTCCTCCTCATCCTTGGCGGGCGTGGCGCGCACCGCCTTTATTTTCAAACTCGACTTCTTCTTGGTCTGCCCGAACGCCTCCGGGCA
>JALZAX010000270.1 GCA_030948055.1 Verrucomicrobiota bacterium
CCAGGATTGTAGCTAGCATCGAAAGTCCCATCGCTGTTGAAACGCGCGATGCCGTTACGCGACACACTCGTGGTCGCGCCATTCGCTACGGCGATGAACTCACCGACCACGACGATTTTTCCATCGCTCTGCAGCACAGCTTCCGTAACGAGACCGGGATTGGTGGCTACGCCGCCGCTGATCACACCATCGAAAGAAATTAAGACGCCGGGATCGAACGACATGTCGAGCGATCCGTCGGAATTCAAGCGCGCGATGTTGTTGCGCGCGGTTCCGTTCACGCTTCCGAAGGGGCCGCCGCCGGCCGCATCCGTCATGCCGCCGATGATGATAAACTTTCCGTCGCTTTGGCGAATCAGTTGAAAGATTGTTCCGTCAGTTCCGCCGAGTGGATCGAAGCTCGTGTCTAACGAACCGTCAGCATTCAAGCGCGCAATGTTCCGCCGCGCGACGCCATTCACTTTGGCAAACCCGCCCGCGATGACGAGTTTCCCATCCGGCTGCATGACTGATGCCGCGACGATGCCGTTGGTGAATTTTGGGGGATTGAAGCTGAGATCCAGATCTCCGTTTGTTTCAAAAGAGAACGCGCGCGCGGAAACGAAAATCAAACCTGCGCAGGCGACGATTAGCAATTTTCTTACGGGGCGAAGAGACACGTCTCTGACTAATAAAAGTGGACGCCTTGGTCGAGATAAAATCCGTCCAGGCAAATGGTGGTTCCAGAGAAGAGGCGGACTGAATTGACAGTCGAATCATCGCTCATATAATCCAGACCCCGCGGCGGTCCAGAAACTCGCGCGCGGAACAAAATCGGAAATCTTTTGTAATGCCTTCCACTCAAATCATTCTCACAGACAATATTCCCGGCCTCGGCGCGGAAGCGGACGTTGTTAAGGTAAAACGCGGCTTCGCGCGCAATTATCTTTTGCCTCAGGGCAAGGCCTTCGAAGTGACGAAGGCGAGCATGCGCAAGCTCGACATGCTGAAAGGAAAGCGGGCGGAACGCGAAGCGAAAGAATTGAATGAGGCGGAAGAAATCGCGCGGCGCATCGGAAAATCGAAAATGATTTTTACCTTGGAAACTGGCGAATCAGGCAAAGCCTTTGGTTCCGTCACCGCCAATGACATTGCAACGCGCTTGAAAAATGAAGTCGGCGTCGAGATCGATCGTCATCGCATTCATTTGGAACACGCGATCAAATCGACGGGCGAACATGAAATTTCGATCAAGCTGCACGCAGACGTCACGGCAACGATGAAGTTTACCGTGAAATCCGCGACCGAACCGAAACCGCAGACAGAAGAAGAAGCCGAGCCGGGCACCCGCACTCGTCCTCCACGCACACGCGATAGAAAATAAATGGCGCAAAACCCCGCAGGAGAAAATCCTGAGGGGCCTCGGCGCACGGCGACAAATGGCGCTGGCCGAGGCTCAGCGTCGCGGAACGGCGGAAAAGTTACTGACAACCGCCTAACAGCTTCTCCTCAGGATATTGGTAGAACGCTGCCGCACAGCGTCGAGGCCGAGCAAGGCGTGCTCGGTTCCATGCTCATCTCGCCGCGCGAAATCATCGCCGAAGCGGTCGAGAAAATTAACGAAGAATATTTTTACATACCCGCGCACCAGACGATCTACACCGTCCTGGTAGAATTGTGGAACGCGGGTCAGGGCATCGACCTGATCACTTTCACGCAGGTGTTGCGTGATCGAAATGTGCTCGACGCGGTGGGCGGCGCGTCGTTCGTCACCAGCCTGTTCACATTTGTGCCGACGGCGGCAAACGTCACCTACTACCTCGAGATCGTTCGGGAGAAATATATTCTGCGCCAAATCATCGCAGCCGCGACGGAAAGTGTGCGTCGCGCTTACGAAGAACAGGACGAAGTGAGCGCGCTCCTCGACGAAGTGGAGCAGAAAATTTTCGCCGTCGGCGAAGATCGATTTAAAGGCCAGATGCCGACCATGAAGGAGCAGGTCATGGGCGCGCTCGAATCGATCGAAAAACTGTGGGAACGCAAAGGCGGCATCACCGGCATCTCCACCGGGTTCATCGAACTCGATCGCATGACCAACGGATTGCACGACGGCGAAATGATCGTGATTGCCGCCCGCCCGAGCATGGGCAAAACCGCGCTGGCCATGAACATCGCCGAGCATGTCGCGATCAATGGCAAACTGCCGGTGGCAGTTTTCAGTTTGGAAATGAGCAGCCAACAGCTGGTGCAGCGTCTGCTTTGCTCGCGCGCGCGGGTGAACTTGCAAAAGGTGCGCGAAGGGTTTTTGGCCGACCGTGATTTCCCAAGCCTGACCGCGTCCGCGTCCAAACTGGCGGAAGCGGAAATCTATCTCGATGACAGCGCAGGTCTGAGCATTCTCGAATTGCGCGCAAAGGCGCGCCGCCTAAAAGCGCAGAAAAATATTCAGCTCATCGTGGTGGATTATTTGCAGCTATTGAAATCGACCACGCGAAGAGCCCAGGACAATCGACAATTGGAAATCTCGGAAATTTCAGCCGGCCTTAAAGGCCTGGCGAAAGAGTTGAAGATTCCGGTGATTGTTCTCGCGCAGTTAAATCGCCAACCAGAAGCGCGCTCTGGCGGTAAACCACGCTTGAGCGATCTGCGCGAATCCGGCTCGATCGAACAGGACGCCGACCTCGTCGGACTACTCGTTAGGCCGGAAATTTACGAAGAGGATGAAGAAGCCCGCGCCGAAAAAGCGGGAGAAGCGGAATTGATTATCGCAAAACAGCGGAATGGTCCGGTCGGCGAAATTCCTCTGACATTCCTGAAGGAATTCACCCGCTTCGAGGATCGCGCGAGAAGTTCCGAGCCCCGCTAGCGTTTACGTTTTCACGAAAGTGAAAATGCCATAGCGCATCGCGCCGACGCGATATGCGATCCAGATGCGGAAGATCGTGAGTGCGAAAACACGATTGTGCGCGTGACGATTGAAAAGAAATTTCACGTAAGTCGGGTTGCTCAAAAGCTTGCCCGCGAGTCGGCGTACGATCGCCGGCCAGGTCCGCGCGACACCTTTGGTAACGTCTTCAAAACGCTCCAACGCAAAGCCGGCGTTTTCGCCTAACGACTGGTAATCTCCGACGGTTCCCATGCTTGGCATCCGGCCTTCGCGGCAAATTGGTTCCAGTAGCCAACGTCGCTGAGTGCGACTTGGATTATCGGCCGACAACCAGGCGCAAACGACGAGTCGTCCCCTTAACCGAAGAATGCGATGAGCTTGCGAAAAAAATCCTCGGATGTCTGGCATGTGCTCTGAACTTTCGATGGCATACGCGGCATCGAAGCTCTCGTTAGGCAGATGGTTCGCGAGCCAATCGCCGAGAATGAACTTCGGGTTTTCGATTTCGCCGTTTTCGTTCGCGGCCGCGAATTGCGCGGGCGAAATCGTGATCCCGGTCACTTCCACACCACGAGCCGCGAGAACGCGCGCCGCTGCGCCGTAACCGCAGCCGATATCGCAAATCCGCATGCCGGCCGCGAGTTGCATCTCGCGCGCGACGAGATCGACGAGTTGCAAAACAGCTTCCTCGCGGGTCTCATCGCCGCGCAACCAGAGACCGTGATGCACATGATCGCCCCAGACATCGCGGTAAAAATAATCGAGATCGTCGTAATGCGAGGCGACAGCTTCGCGTGTGACCGAGGCGGAAATCAAAGCGCACGCGCCGCTTCAACCACGTGCTGTGCGTCGATGCCGAATTCTTTCATCACTTGATCGCCCGGTGCGCTCAGGCCGAAGCGATGGAGTCCGATCACTTTCCCGTCCAGTCCGACGTAACGATACCAGGTATCCGGCACTCCCGCTTCGATCGCGACGCGTCGTCTGCACTCGTTAGGCAAAACTTCTTCGCGATATTCTACCGGTTGTCTCTCGAACCGCTCGAAGCATGGCATCGACACAACGCGCGTTCCGTCGCCAAGTTCTTTCGCCGCTGCCAGTGCATGCTGCAGTTCGCTCCCGCACGAAAGGATTATCAAATTCAACTCTTTCGTCTCGCGTTTCGCGATGTAGCCGCCGCGTGCGACACCTTCGCGCCGCAGATTCACGT
>JALZAX010000271.1 GCA_030948055.1 Verrucomicrobiota bacterium
CGATGGCCACGGCACTCGACACCCTCGACAGCGGCTCGCACATCATCGTGAGCGACGATCTTTACGGTGGCACATTTCGTTTGTTCGAACGCGTGCGGCGTCGCTCCGCCAATCTCGATTTCACTTTCATCGACATGACTGATGCGAACTCGGTCGAGCGCGTGATCAAACCAAATACGCGGATGGTCTGGGTCGAGACGCCGAGCAATCCTCTGCTCAAGCTGATCGATCTCGCCGCGGTCGCGAAAATCGCTCGCGCGCACAATGCCATCAGTGTGTCCGATAACACCTTCGCCAGTCCATGGGCGCAACGGCCGATCGAGTTCGGCTTCGACATGGTCATTCATTCCGCGACTAAATATTTGAATGGCCACTCCGACATGGTTGGCGGTGTCGCGGTCGTAGGGGAGAACAAAGAACTCGCCGATCAGATGCAGTTCTTGCAAAATGCCGTCGGCGCCATCGCGGGACCGTTCGATAGCTTCCTGGCCATGCGCGGATTGAAAACGCTCGCACTGCGCATGGAACGTCATGGCGAAAACGCGCTCGAGATTGCGAGGAGCCTCACGAGTGAAAAGAAAATCGCGAAAGTGATGTATCCCGGCTTAAAGGAACATCCGCAACACGAGCTGGCCAAGAAACAGATGCGTGGTTTTGGTGGCATGGTCACCATCGTGCTCGACACCGATATCGAGGGCACGCGTCGCTTCCTTGAGAACACGCATTTGTTCTCGTTAGCCGAAAGTCTCGGCGGCGTGGAAAGCCTCATCAATCATCCCGCGCTCATGACCCACGGCTCCATTCCGCCCGAGATGCGTCAGTCGTTAGGAATCACCGATTCACTCGTTAGGCTATCGGTCGGGGTAGAAGATGTGGAAGATTTGAAAGGCGACCTGCGAACCGCGCTCGCCGCAATTTAGCGGAGGACAGGCATCTTGCCTGTCTCGGCATACAGGCTTCCAGTCTGTATTAACCTTACTCTCGAGCGGGCAAGGTGCCCGTCGGCCGAAACAGGCAGAATGCCTGTCTTCCGTTTCGCATTTGTTCATCTCCATCTAAGCTGCCGAACAATGGGCAACAGCTTCGGCCAACTTTTTCGCATCACGACCTGGGGTGAATCTCACGGCGGCGGTGTTGGCGTTGTCATCGACGGTTGTCCGTCACGTATTGAGCTGAGCGAAGACGATATTCAGCGCGAGCTCGATCGCCGTCGTCCTGGTCAAAGCAGCATCGTTACGCAACGCGATGAAGCCGATCGCTGCCAGATCCTCTCCGGAGTTTTCGAGGGTAAAACGCTTGGCTCGCCGATTTCCATTCTTGTCATGAACAAAGACGCGCGACCGGAGGCGTATTCGGAAATGGCGCAAACCTTTCGTCCTTCGCACGCAGATTTCACCTACCAGGCGAAGTACGGCATTCGCAATTGGCAGGGCGGGGGCCGCGCTTCCGCGCGTGAGACGATCGGCCGAGTCGCCGCGGGCGCTCTCGCGCGAAAGGTTCTGCAGAAAATTTCCGTGCCATTTGAAATCGTCGCCTACGTCTTACAGGTTCATGAGATCTCTGCGGAAGTTGATCGGGAGACCGTGAAGCTGGTTGAGGTGGAGCGAAATGCCCTGCGTTGTCCGGATGAAAAAGCAGCGGCACGGATGATCGAGCTGATCGAGAAAACCCGCGCCGATGGCGACTCGTTAGGCGGAATTATCGAATGCATCATTCGCGGGGTTCCGGTGGGGCTTGGCGAACCGGTCTTTGACAAACTCGACGCCGATCTCGCCAAAGCGATATTGAGTTTACCTGCCACGAAAGGTTTCGAAATCGGTTCCGGTTTTGCCGCGACGAAAATGCGCGGCTCAGAACACAACGACGCGTTTGAAATGCGCGACGAGAAAGTGCGCACCAAAACGAATCGTTCTGGCGGCGTGCAAGGCGGAATCAGCAATGGCGAAGACCTCGTCTTCCGCGTCGCCTTCAAACCCACCGCCACCATCGCACGCGCGCAAGAAACGGTGACGTCATCCGGCGAAGAAACAACGCTGGCGGCGAAGGGTCGGCACGACCCGTGCGTCTTGCCGCGCGCAGTCCCGATGGTGGAAGCGATGGCCGCGCTCGTCCTCTGCGATCACGCTTTGCGCCAGCGCGCGCTCGATTTGCCTAACGAGTGAAACCCGATCTCGTTTCAGGCTCATCCCTTTGGCAGACGATCTTTATTTCTTTCGCGGTCGTCCTGCTTTTGTTGCAGGTCTTGCGCGGGTGGCGATTAGGTTTGCCGCGACAACTCGTTAGGCTCGCGGCGCTGGTGATCGCTTACGCCGCGGCCTTGTTCTGCGGCCAAATGCTTCTGCCGCTTCTGCGCCCTCTCTTAAAGGCGCCGGATTTTGTTCTCAGCGCGCTTGGCGGCGCGATTCTGGCCGCACTCATCTATCTCATCATCAACACCACCGGCGCTATTCTCTTCAAGCGCACCAGTCAGCATGCATCATCACTTGTTAGGCTGGTTTACGGCATCAGCGGCGCAGTCTTGGGGATTGTTTTCGGTTTGGTGTTTATTTGGATCGTTGTCGTTGGAATCCGATCGGTCGGCGCCGTCGCTGAAGCTGAAGTGAACGCGAGCACATCCCGTGTGGCCAATCATCACACCGTCGCCCCTTCCGCAGGTGAAAATTCACTCAGTGTCACGTTGGCGCGTCTAAAGAAATCGCTCGAATTCGGCCATGTCGGTGGCGTCGTTAAACAAGCGGGCGTTATCCCGGGCGGTATTTACGACACGCTCGCGAAAGTCGGGGAAGTTTTCGCCAGGCCGGAACACGCGGCGCGCTTTTTTTCTTATCCCGGCGTGACTGAGCTGGCGGACAACCCAAAGATTCTCGCCTTACGCGCTGATCCGGAGATTACGCGCATGCTCGAAGAAGGCAGACTGGGGGATTTGCTGCAGGACGATCGCCTGATCGAAGCGGCGAACGATCCGGAACTCGCGAAGCAGGTGAAGAAATTCGATTTGAAGAAGGCGCTCGAATATGCGGCGCAGCAGAAATGAGCCACGGATTAACACGGATTTTCACGGATAAGGTCCAGCTGGTTTTGCAATCCGTGTTTCATCCGTGTTAATCCGTGGCCGAAAAATGATCGCCTCGATTGGTCTGGAAGTTCACGTGCAACTGAAGACACGTTCGAAAATGTTCTGCGCGTGCCCGGTTGAATTCGGTGCGGCGCCTAACGACAACACTTGTCCGATTTGTCTCGGCTTGCCGGGCGCATTACCGGTCATAAATCACGAGGCGCTGCGCATGACGGTGCTCACCGGTCTGATGCTGGACTGTGACATTCCGCCGATCAGCAAATTCGATCGGAAAAATTATTTTTATCCCGACGTGGCGAAGAACTATCAAATCACGCAGTACGATCAGCCGCTTTGCAAAAATGGCCGCGTGCCGTTGCACGATCTGGCGTATCCAAAAGACGCGCAGAAAAATATCGCGACGCCGGATAAACAGGTCTCGTTAGTCCGCATTCATCTCGAAGAAGATGTGGCAAAGAATTCTCATTTCGAGAATAGCACTGGAATCGATTTTAATCGTGCCGGGACGCCTCTGATGGAGATCGTGACCGAACCCGAAATTAATTCGCCCGAGGAGGCGTTCGCGTTTCTGAGCGCCTTGAAACAAATTCTGATCTACGGCGGTGTGAGCGATGCCGATATGGAGAAGGGTCAGCTGCGCTGCGACTGCAATGTGTCAGTTCGGCCTAACGAGCAGTCGGAGCTGGGAGCGAAGATCGAGATCAAGAACATGAATTCGATCAGCGGGGTGCGACGCGCGCTGGCCTTCGAGATCGAGCGGCAAGGCGCAGCTCTGGCGCGTGGGGAAAAGTTGCAGCAGGAAACGCGCGGCTGGGACGATGATGCCGGCGAAACGTTTCTGATGCGCACGAAAGAATTCGCGCACGATTACAGATATTTTTCCGATCCGGATTTGGTTCCGATTAAAACGGAAATCTTGCTCGAGGAAGCGCAGGCGCGTTTGCCGGAATTGCCACAGGCGAAACGCGCCCGTTTTATTCAGCAATATGAAATCAGTGC
>JALZAX010000272.1 GCA_030948055.1 Verrucomicrobiota bacterium
TGCCGGTGCTCGCGATCGTTCCTAAGAACATCAAACTTCTGCACAAAGAACCAGGCGATACGCCAGACGCTGAGGCTTATCGAATCTTGCGGACGAACATCGAGTTCAACCGCAAGAACCCGGAAGCAAACGCTATCTCGATGGTCAGCGGCGGACCCGGCGAAGGCAAGTCAACCACACTGGCCAATCTCGCCTTCACTTCCGCACAAGGCGGCTACACCACACTGATCGTTGACGCGGATCTTCGCCGGCCGGTGCAGCATTCGATTTTCGATCTGAGCAACAAGATCGGCCTAACGAATTATCTCACGACGGACATGCGGCTCGAAGATGTCATCTTGCCGACCACGGTGGAAAATCTTTCCGTCCTGCCCAGCGGCATCCTGCCCTCCGACGCCGTCGGTATTCTCAATTCTCAGCGCATGTCGGACATGATCGCGGAGCTAAAAACGCGCTATGACATCGTCTTTTTCGATTCGCCGCCCATGCTCGGAGTGAGCGACGCCTCAGTGCTCGCGAGCGAAGTCGATCAAACAATTATCGTGGTGCAACACCGCCGTTTCCCGCGCGCAATGTTGACTCGCGTGAAACAAGCCGTCCTCGGTGTCGGCGGAACTGTGCTCGGTGTTGTCCTCAACAACGTCGATCTCAAGCACGATCAGAACTATTACTACTACACGAACTACTACGGCTACTACACGCCGCGCGACAAAGAAGCGCGCCGCGAATCTCGTCGTAGCACCGCCGCTTCTACCACCGCGAGCAACGGTTACTCGAACGACTCGGAAGAGTACTAAAATGCAAAAGGTTTTCGCAGTTTTGGTTGTTCTCTTGGCCGCGGCTCTTTCCGCGAAAGCACAAGCTACCCTGCGCGTCGGAGACCCGATCGAAATGAAGCTCTCGGGCGTTCCCAACGACGAGCAGATTCAATTCAACAATACCTACACCGTCGACGCTACCGGGGCCGTCAATCTTCCCTACATCAACAAAGTGAAAGCAGATGGGCTAACGCCTGCGCAGTTGGCCTCTTCGATTGAAGGCGCCTATCGCGCAAACAAGGTCTACACCAACCCCACCATCACCATCATGATGGCGGCGACTTCGCGCTTTGTTAACGTCGGAGGCGCTGTGCGCAATGCTTCACGCGTGCCTTTCACCGAAGACATGACTTTGCTCGCGGCGATTAATGCAGCCGGCGGTTTCAACGATTTCGCCGATCAACGCAAAGTGCGCGTGCTCCGCGGCAGCGGTGTGAAAATCTACGACGTCCGCGAAGCACGGCGCGATCCATCGAAAGACATCAAGCTGCAGCCCGGCGATCGCGTGGAAGTTCCGCAGAGCTTCTTCTAGCCGATCACTCGTTAGGCACGGGACTTTGCTCCGTGCTGACAATGGCGCGATGGCGCCAGGCATAGCCAAGCCCGGAATAAAGCGTCAGAGCCACAGTAATAAAAACCAGGGCTCGCCCACCGTCCTTCCAGGCGCGCAGCCACCACAACGTTTCGTCATCTACGTAACGCAGTTCCTGCGCGGAAAGCAGCACCAGAAAAAACAACACCGTCACGATCTGCCAGGAAGTCTTATGCTTACCGAGCGTCTCGGCTGGCAGGACATGTCCCTGCGCGCTGGCCAGCAATCGCAACCCCGTAATCAGAAAATCGCGCGCGACGAAAATCGTCGCCGCCCAGGCCGGAATCGCTCTTAGCGGCACCAGAGAAATAAACGCGGCCGCCATCATGATCTTATCGACCAGCGGATCCATTAGCTTGCCGAAGTTCGTCACGAACCGATAACGGCGCGCAATTTCACCATCGAAGAAATCGGTGATGCCCGCGACGATGAACAAAACGAGCGCGAGCGTTCGGCCAAATTGCCACCTGGAATTGAGCGCGAAGACAAAACAGATCGTGAGCCCGAGGCGGCTGAGTGTCAGACGATTCGCCCAGTTCATACCGATGCCAGAACCAGTCGGGGGTGTTTCCAAATGGGCGCGCGTTTTTTTAGTTCATCCACCAACCACTGCGCCGCGCGAAATGCTTCCGCGCGATGACGACTGCCAACGCGAACAAAGAGCGAAGGCTGGCCGACCGAAACAAATCCGATTCGATGATGAACAATGATCTGCATTAATTCGAAACGCGTTGCGCCTTCTTCAGCTATCGCACGCAACTGATGTTCCGCCATGGCGCGATGCGCCTCGTAATCGATACCGCTGATTTCCGCGTCGCCCTCAGTGGCGCGGACCACGCCCCAGAAATCCACCACCCCACCAGTCTCACCGGCACCATATCCATCCGGCGCGAGGAGCGCGTTTTCCGTGAGCAAAACTTCACAGACGGGATGAGCCATGCGTGCTAGATACCAATACCCAAAGTGAACTCGAAGCAATGTGATATTGGCCTCATCGGTCTCGCCGTCATGGGCGAGAATCTCGTCCTCAACATGGAATCAAAAGGATTCTCTGTCGCTGTCTTCAATCGCACCACCGAGGTGACGGAAAAATTCGCTGCCACAAAAGCGAAAGGAAAAAACATCGTCCCCGCGAAAACGATTGAGGAATTCATCGGCGCACTGAAGCAGCCGCGCAAAGTGATGATCATGATCAAGGCCGGAAAACCGGTCGATATGGTCATCAGTGAAATCACGCCTCTTCTCGAGAAAGGCGATGTCATCATCGACGGCGGCAATTCTCTTTTCACCGACACGCAACGCCGCTGCAAAGATTTGGAAGCGCGCGGATTTCATTTTATCGGCTCCGGCGTTTCCGGCGGCGAAGAAGGCGCCCTCAAAGGTCCGTCGCTCATGCCCGGCGGCACGCGTGCAGGCTGGGAGTTAATCAAACCCATTTTTCTCAAAATCGCCGCGCAGGTAGATGGCGAACCGTGCTGCCGTTACATGGGTCCGGATGGCGCCGGCCATTACGTCAAAATGGTGCACAACGGCATCGAGTACGGCGACATGCAGTTGATCTGTGAATCGTACGCGATCCTGAAAGATGCGCTCGGCCTAACGACTGATGAGCTCGCGGAAATATTCGCGGAATGGAATCGCGGCGCGCTCGAAAGTTACCTCATCGAAATCACCGCGGAAATTTTCCGCAAAAAAGATCCCGACACCGGCAAGGCGCTCGTAGATGTCATTCTCGACAAAGCCGGCCAAAAAGGCACTGGCCTTTGGACGCTACAATCCGCGCTCGAACGGTCCGTGGTCATTTCCACGATCAACGCCGCAGTGGAAGCGCGCGTTATCTCTTCCCGCAAGGACGAACGCGTGGCCGCCTCGAGAATTCTTCCACAACCGGAACCGAAAAAATTTAGCGGCGATCGCAACCAATTCACTCAGGCAGTGCATGACGCGCTTTACGCATCGAAGATCGTCTCCTACGCGCAAGGCATGGAGTTGTTAGGCGCCGCCAGCACTACTTACAATTGGAGTCTTAATTTCGGCGACATCGCCACCATCTGGCGCGGGGGTTGCATCATTCGCGCTAAGTTCTTGAATCGCATCGTCGAGGCCTACGCGCGCGATTCGAAACTGCACAATCTCCTGCTCGATTCCTATTTCTGCGACATCATCGCCAAGACACAACAGAACTGGCGCGTCGCAGTTTCCGCCGCCATCGAATACGCCGTCGCCGCGCCCGCCTTCAGCGCGTCGCTCGCCTACTTCGATAGCTATCGCTCCGCGCGGTTGCCTTCGAATTTGCTGCAGGCACAACGCGACTTTTTCGGAGCGCACACTTACGAGCGAGTCGATAAACCGGGGGTGTTTCACACCGAGTGGCTCGAATCGGATGAACAGCCACGGGAAAAAGCAACGGAGCCGAAGAAACCTTCCCACGCCAGCGAATAGAAACGTCGTTAGTGAAAATCGTGCGACTCGCTCCCGCCGATTTGTGCGTGCTCGAGCGGTTTGATGTTTCGCGTTTTGATTAAGACCACTTTATCGGTGTTTTGCACTTCACCCTCGATGATCAGGAACGGTTCTTCCGTAATGAGCAATCGCATTTTCTCGAACAGGTCCGGTTCAACGATCGCGTTCGAAACGCCCGTCTCATCTTCCAGGC
>JALZAX010000273.1 GCA_030948055.1 Verrucomicrobiota bacterium
TTTGTAAGGCGTGCGGTAGCGCGGATGCACGTCGGAGAAAATCGGCGGCACCAGGCCGTCGCGGCTCATGGAAAAGAAAACGCGCGATTGCCCGAGCAACATGACCAGGATCACCGAAGAAAATCCGGCCAGAATCGCCACCGTCACACTTTTGGAAAGCCATTCGTATCCATGCATGTAAGTGCTGATCGCGTAAGCCACGGACGCTTCGCCGCCACGGAGTGGATCGCGGAAATCCGCGACGGGTGCGATGCCGCTAAGGACATAGGAGAAAAGAACGTAGAGAATTGTGCAGATAGCCAGCGAACCCAGTATCCCGATTGGCATGTCGCGCTTTGGATTTTTGGCTTCCTGCGCGGCGGTCGAGACAGCGTCGAACCCGATGTAAGCAAAGAAGACCACACCGGCTGCGCCAAGGATTCCCATGATTCCACCGAAGTGATGGCTAATGCCTTCTGCCGTGGTGTAGGTCGTGGCGGCCGGGATGAACGGCGTATGATTGGCGGGATTAATAAATCCCCAACCGAGTCCGATGACTAACAAGACGATGCTGACCTTTAAGACAACGATGAATCCATTCACCAGAGCTGATTCCTTTGTTCCACGAATCAGCAGCAGGGTTAAAAGAAAGAGAATGAATATCGCTGGAAGGTTTATTATTCCCGCAGCGCCCGCGGCGTCGTGTTCGAACGGCGTGTGCGACCATTGGAAAGGGATGCGCCAGCCGAACCAATCGAGCACGCGGTTGGCATACTGACTCCACGCGGAGGCGACAGTTGCCGCCGCGACCGCATACTCCAGAATAAGATCCCATCCGATGATCCACGCGACCAATTCACCCATAGTCGCGTAGGAGTAAGTGTAGGCACTGCCCGCGACGGGAATCATCGAGGCAAATTCCGCATAACAAAGTCCCGCGAAAGTGCAGCCGATACCTGCGACGATAAACGCCAGCACGACGGAGGGACCCGCACGTTCTGCGATCGCCGACGCGGTGCGCACAAACAGACCCGCGCCGATAATTCCGCCGATGCCGAGCGCAACCAGATTCACCCAGCCTAACGAACGCTTAAGTGTATGTTCGCCGACTTCGTCGGCTTCCTGCATCAGTTTCGCGAGTGGTTTTCTCTTAAATAGATTTCCCATGATGTGAGATGACCTTGTCGGTCTTGCTTGATTTTCGCCAGAGAAAATAAACGGGCACGCCGGTGAGGACGATGATCAGCCCGGGCCAGGTCGTGGCCGTTTGATAAATAAACAGGACGAGCAGGACGACCGTCGCGCCGATGATGTAGAGCGCGGGAATGATGGGATAACCAAACGCTTTGTAGGGGCGCTCGACATCGGGACGTTTTTTGCGCAGCACGAAAATGCCGAGAATCGTTAGAATATAAAAGATGAGCGCGGCCGAGATGACGTAGTCGAGCAGATTGCCGTAGAGATTGCCGTAGCCGGTCACATTCCCGGCCGCGTCCGTCTTCACGGTGCGCGGAAGGACGAGGACCGCCGCCCAAATTCCCTGAATGATGAGACCCCACGACGGGACGTGATATTTGTTCAGCTCGCCCACGCGCCGGAAGAAAAGGCCGTCCCGCGCCATCGCGTAGTAGGCGCGCGCGCCCGCAAGAATGAGTCCGTTAGTACAGCCGAAAGTCGAGACCATGATCGCGATGGCCATGATGGTCGCGCCCGCGACGGGAAAAATTACTTTCGCAGTCTCGGTGGCGACGCGATCGCTCGGCGCATTCTGGATTGCGTCGAATGACAAGGTGGCGAGGTAGGCAACATTCGCGAGAAGATAAAGGCTGATGACGAGAATGGTGCCGAGCGCGAGGGAGAGCGGAATATTTCGCTTCGGATCTTTCACTTCCGCGGCGGTGAAGGTGATGTTGTTCCAGGCGTCGGCGGAGAAAAGTGAATTGGTTTGCGCCACGCAAATGCCAACGAAAAGACCGAACGCCGTTACCGCGGTCAGGCCTTGTCCGACCTCCTGCAAATTCCCGCGCAAACTCCAGAAGTCGCTGAAGTTCGCCTTACCCGCGCCGGTTTTCAGACCCACAATAATGCCAAGCAAAATCAGCGCGATGAGCGCGCCGGTTTTCGCGGTGGTGAAAACATTTTGCACGAGCTTGCCGAGCTTGAGCCCGCGCGTGTTCATGAAAGTGAGCAGCGCGATCATGGCCAAACCGACAAATTGCGCGGTTGAAAGCGAGACCGCGTAACCGCCGAAACGAATCGGCGCGATGAAGTAATTTGATTCCGACACCCACGGAATGAGCACGCCGGTATAGCGCGCGAAGCCAACCGCGACCGCCGCGATCGTCCCGGTTTGAATCACCAAAAAAAGCGTCCAGCCGTAGAGAAATCCCCAGAGCGGCGAGAAAGCTTCGCGCAAATAAACATATTGACCGCCCGCCTTCGGCATCATCGCCGCCAACTCGCCATAGGAGAGCGACGCCATCAGCGTCAGCAAACCGGTGACAATCCACACGACCAGCAACCAACCCGGCGAACCGACTTGTCGCCCGATGATCGCGGAGACAATAAATACGCCCGAGCCGATCATCGAACCGGCTACGAGCATGGTCGAATCAAGTAGACCAAGTCCGCGTACGAACTTCTCGTCGTTAGGTGCAGGTGTTGGCGACATTTGTTTTGTAGCGCGCAGAGTTAATCACTTGTTCCCGCGCGAAAGCCAGCATGTTATTATCGGCAAGTGTATCGCATCGCCTCGGTTCTTTTCTTAACCATTGCGGCCGCATCAGCCGACGCAGCGCAAATTAACGAGGCGCGCGCTTCCCAATTTCAGACACTCGCGCTCGAGCGCTCGCAGCAAAATGACCTGCTCGTGCGCGCGTTTATTAATGGCAAACCCGCTTTGCTCTGCGTCGACACCGGCGCAC
Source organism: Verrucomicrobiota bacterium (assembly GCA_030948055.1). Lineage (GTDB taxonomy): Bacteria > Verrucomicrobiota > Verrucomicrobiia > Chthoniobacterales > UBA10450 > JACCTI01. The sequence goes on from JALZAX010000273.1 coordinate 2,904, forward strand.
CGATGAGCGCGATCGCGTCCGACCGCGTGCGTTACTTTGGCCTAACGACACCTCGCGGAAATTCTGAAATGCCTGCGCGCGTCCCGTTCAACGGCGGTCAGTACAACCTGGCCGTCGCACATAGTCTGCAACTCGGTTCGTTAAATTTGGTCGATGAACCCCTGGTCGCGCTCGATTTGCACAACGCCTCGCATGCCGCGCGACTCATGGGCGAACGCGCCGTCGATGGCGTGATCGGCGCCGATATTTTGTTTCCGACCAAAGCGGTCCTGGATTGCAGCGCGCAGATGCTGACGATGAAAATGAACCCGACCGTGCGCGGCGTCGCGCCCGGAGTCGATTACACGGGCTTCCGCAGCATTCCGATCCATGTCACGGGCAATAATCTTTACGTGGACGGGAATTTTAATGGTCGCCGCGGCAAACTCATGATCGATACCGGCGCATTCGGAACGCTCTTGCATCGCCGTTTCGTGAACGACATGAAAATTCCGCTCCGCAAAACGGATTTCAATTCCTCGGGAGTTAATTTCACATCGGGCGCGGTGCAACGCGCGACGATCGATCGCTTCTCCCTCGGCGCGGTCGAAATGCGCGGCAAAGTAGTGGGCGTGGCCAATCTCGAAGGATTATTCCACGCTGCTTTGCTCGAAGGTAAAATGCCGGTCGCAGGATTGCTCGGCGCCGACATTCTCGCCCTGCACAACGGCATCATCGATTTCGGGACGCGCACACTTTATTTGAAAGAGCACTCCCTTTAGCCGCCGCTGCTGCGCAGGGATTGTTACGGGAATAATTTAATCGACAGCGGTGCGAGCGCCGCTTCACGATTCCAGAGTCTTCTAACTTCTTTCGGAGGTTCTCGTTATGGCTGATGATGTTTCTCCATGCGCAGCGCTGGTTGATTGCCAAAATTTGGCCGGCACTGTTCTCGTTAGGCGCACGATCTACGGTCCGTCACTGATTGACGATCCGCGTCCACTCGCTTTCGGCGAGTTCTCGCTCAATGGCGGCGCAATCCGTCCTTACATCGATCTCGTTTACGAAACGCGCTGGATTCCGAAAGGTCTTTGTCGCGGGCCGGTCGCGTCGGTCATGTCGCTCGCGCCGACCGAATCAGTCACGACCGGAGTGCGCACGGAACATCGCGATA
>JALZAX010000274.1 GCA_030948055.1 Verrucomicrobiota bacterium
GGATTCACGTCGAGCAGCGAATGCGTGCCGCGATTCCATTCGCCATTTTGTTGCGACTCGAGCCGCTTCACCGCCACATCGCCCATGCGGGTCATGATTCGCATGCTCAGGACAACGTAGATGGAATCTGTGACCTCGAAGCCGACTTTGGTCAGCGGCGAATCCGGCGGCCCCATGATGTAAGGAATGACGAACATCGTTCGCCCTTTCATCGCGCCTTTGAGCATGCCGTTTAGTTTGGTGTAGGTTTCGGACGGCTCGGCCCAGTGATTCGTCGGACCGGCTTCCTCTTTCGTCGGCGTGCAGATGAGCGTGAATTGCTCGACGCGCGCCACATCATTCTGGTTCGAGCGATGCAGATAGGAGCGGGGAACTTTCTGCTCGTTCAACTTCAGCACCACGCCTTGCTTCTGCGCTTCGCCTAACAAGTAGTCGTTTTCCTTTTCCGAACCGTCGCACCAAAAAATATTTTCCGGCGTGGTTAGCTTCGCCACATCCTGCACCCAATCGAGCACCGCCTGGTTCGTCGGCTTTTTGTCTCCAATTCCAGACGGCGGATGAATGGCAGGCGCGAGGTTATCCATAAGAGGAACGCCAATTTTCAGCCGCGCGGCCAAGTTCTCCAAGCTATTTTTCGTTTTGAGCGCGAAGCCCGCTTGCAAGCGCTAAAGGCGCGCCGTTTATTCCGGCATGTTCGGAGTGACGACGTCCGATGACTACAGGCCGGTCACGTGGGTCGGGAAATTTCCGGTCGATGTAACGACGATTCTCGTCGCGCTGCATGCCTTCACCATGATCGCGGGCGCGATCCTGATTGGCCTGACGCATCAGGGCGCATTGGTGACCGCGCTTTTATTCGACAGCGCGCAGGTATTGCATGCCGGTTACGTCTGGCAACTCTTCACCTACGCCTTCGTCCACACGCCGACGATCTGGTTCGCACTCTATCTCTACATGCTCTTTTTCTTCGGGCGAGAGGTGGAGCGCTTCATCGGCCGACGTTCGTTTATCATTCTTTATCTTGGCCTGCTGGTGTTGCCGACGTTGCTCCTGACGGCTTGGGGTTTACTTGGGCGAATCGTGTATGGTGATTCCGACGCGGTCCATTTCGGAATTTTTGTCGCCTTTGCCGCGATCTATCCGGGCGTCGAATTGCTTTTCCGAATTCAGGCTAAATGGATGGCGCTCGTTTTTGGCGTGATCGCGTCGCTGCAGTTGTTAACGCAAAATGCCTGGCCGCAACTGACGGCGTTTCTCCTCAGCGTCGGCTTCGCTTTTGTCTTTATTCGCAGCCGTGGCGTGGACGGCGAATCGGAATGGTGGGCGAACTTCAAATCGAAATTCCAGCCCCGTCCGAAGTTTCACGTGGTTCCGCAGCACGTGCCGCGACGCAGTGTCGAGCCTGAAGATATCGACAGCGTGATCGATCCACTTCTTGAAAAAATTTCCAAGCACGGCATCAACAGCCTGACCTCGAGCGAGCGCCGCGCCCTCGATCGTGCGCGCAATCAGTTGCTAAAGAAAACTCCGTGACGCGAAAAGATCGCGTCACTATTCGAGAACAAGCGAGCCTTCGCTGAGCAGCGTAACAACTTCCGCTGGCGTCACGGCGTTGAGAAGCGCATCGCGCATTTTCGCATCACTCGCTAGGCGGGACAGCGCGCCGACGCAGACGAGATAATCGGTCACCATTCGCTGCGGCACGCCGATGAGAAAGATCAGCCGCGCAATTTCGCTGTTGTCGCCGAACTGCACTCCCGCGCGACTGCGCCCGATGCCAAGCATAATCCGTTCGACTAAATCGGTTCGCGTATGCGGAAACGCGATGCCATTGCCCATGTAGGTCGTGTGCATGTCTTCCCGCGCCCGCACTTCCGCGATAAACTTTTCTTCATCACGCACCTTCTTGGTGCCAGTCATGGTCGCGACAATCTCGCGTAACGCTTCATCCCGCGCGGTCGCGCGCAGATCGAGCACGACCTGATTTTCGTTCAACAGATCGGCGAGGACGGTAGCCATGATTGGAGGAAGTAGTGGATTCGCGCGGCAAAGCCAGTTATCCAGTTAACGACTCCGCCGTGGCAAACGAAAACACTCCGCCGACCCACCACGAAGAGACTAACGTCTCGCTCCAGCGCAGCATCTACGACCCGGGCTACGTCAATGCCATGTCGCATTTTTATCGCGGCGAACTCGGCCGGATAATGATTTGGCGGCAACGGCTCGACATCACGACCAACTGGGCCATCACTTCGAGCACGGCCATCATCACGATCGCGTTTTCCAATCGGGAAGTGCCGCACATTATTTTCTTTTTCAATCTCGCCATCGTCTGGGGAATGCTCTGGATCGAGGCGCGACGCTATCGATTTTACGATGCGTTTCGCGCGCGCGTCCGCATGCTCGAGGCCCATTTTCTGGTGCCGATGGTCATGGAAAATCGCCAGATGTTGCAGGGCGAATGGAAGAAACTGGTCTGCGAAGATTTGATCCTGCCGCGTTTCAAGATCACGCGCCTGGAGGCGGTCGGGCGGCGCTTAAAACGCAATTACGTTTTCATCTTCATTCTCATCATGGTGGCGTGGGTCACGAAAATTTTCCTGCATGCCTCCGAGCCGATCGATACTTTCGGTTCCTTCTATCGCGCCCTCAGCGTCGGCCACATCAAATCCTGGCTGGTGGCCTTTATTTTTGGCGGAACATTCGCGCTGGTGGTTGGACTCACGATTTACGTTGGCAGAAAAACGACCGGCGAAATTTCTGAATTTGGCGCGCATCGCTCGCTTTGGAAGATATGAGCGAAGCATTCGTTAGGCTGCGTGAGACTGTCGCGCGGCTGCGGGCCCCGGATGGTTGTCCGTGGGACCGCGAACAAACGAACGAATCGCTCGTCCCGAAATTGCTCGAAGAAGCTTACGAGGTCGCGGCCGCGATCCGGGAAAACGACGACGAAAATCTGCGCGAGGAATTAGGCGATGTGATGCTGCTCATCCTGATGCATGCGCAAATCGCGAGTGAGCGCGGCCAGTTTCAAATCGAAAACGTTCTGGAGGAAATTACCGAGAAATTGATTCGCCGTCATCCGCATGTCTTCGGCGAACGGAAGGCCGCCGATCCTGCCGCGGTGGTGAAACTTTGGGATTCGGTAAAGCGTGAAGAGAAGGAAGGAAGCGATCAGCATTATCTTTCCGGCGTGGCGGCGGCGCTGCCGGCGTTAATGCGCGCGCAGAAAATTCAGAAGAAGGCGGCGCACGTTGATTTCGATTGGAACGACGAAGCGGATGTGGTGGCGAAAATCGAAGAGGAATTTGCGGAAACGAAAGAAGCGCTCGAGCGCGGAACGAAAGAAGACGTGGCCGAAGAGATCGGCGATTTGCTTTTCGCGGTCGTGAATCTGGCGCGCAAACGTCAGCTCGATGCAGAGACCGTCTTGCAAAATGCGGTCGACAAGTTTGTGCGTCGCTTCAACGAAATGGAAGACGAGCTGATAACGCGCGGTGAGAAGCTCGGTCAGGTCGGCCTCGCGGAGCTCGACGCGATCTGGAACTCACAGAAAGCAGCGCGGTAAAACTTCCCAGACATCGTTACGGCGCGTGTTCGGGGAAAAGCTTGAGAATACTCGTCTCGTTAGGCTGACAGATCCCGCGCTCGGTGATCAAACCGGTGACAAGTCGCCGCGGCGTGACATCGAAACCGTAGTTGGCCGCACGACTCGTTAGGGGCGCGAGATTTACTTCGACGCGTTCTCCATTCGACCAACCGTCCGCGCGGGTGACTTCTTCCGCGCCGCGTTCTTCGATTGGAATTTCTTTTCCGTCGCGCAGTTTCCAATCGAACGAAGTCGAAGGCAGCGCGACGTAAAACGGCACGCTGTTATCTTTCGCGGCGAGCGCTTTCAAGTAGGTGCCGATCTTATTTGCGACGTCGCCAGTGTAGGTGGTGCGATCCGTGCCGACGATGACCAGATCGACGTCGCCCCGCTGCATTAAGTGCCCGCCAGTGTTATCCGCGACGATGGTATGTGGAACGCCGTGCTCCCCGAGTTCCCA
>JALZAX010000275.1 GCA_030948055.1 Verrucomicrobiota bacterium
CGGAGCCACCTTCGGGATGGGCAATTTCACCAACGGCTACGGCAAAGACGAAAGCACCGGCAAGGAAGACCTGGGCGCGGCGAAATATTTTCTCTTCCTCGGCACCAACCAGGCCGAAACCCATCCAGTAACCTTCGCCTATTTATTGCGCGAAAGAGCGAAGACGAAAGCGAAGCTGGTCGTGATCGATCCGCGGCTGACTCCAACCGGCGCGCAGGCCGATGAATGGATCGCGCCGAGGCCGCACACCGACATGGCGCTCGTGCTCGGGATGCTCGGCCACATCGTGGCGCAGAATCTTTACGACAAAGCGTTCGTCGCGAAATGGGTCCTCGGTTTCGACGAATTGAAGAAGGATCTGGCGGAAAAAAATTACACGCCGGAGTGGGCGCAGAGTGTGACCGACGTTCCGGCGGCGAAGATTCGCGCGATCGCCGAAGGTTACGCGAAAGCGAAACCGGCCGCCATTTTTTGCAACGCCGGCATCTCGCATCAGCTCAGCGCGTTCGACACTTATCGCACGCTCGCGTTCCTCGCCGCCATCACTGGCAACATCGGAGTGAACGGCGGTGGTTGTAATTTCATGCATAACACCTGGCCGGGCGGACTCGACCTCCCGGCGATGAAAGAAGAAAAACTGCCGAAGAAAGGCGACGCGCTTCCGGTGGGCCCGGACTGGTTCGCAGAATCGATTCTGAACAAGCGGCCGTATCAACTCAAAGCGATCGTCACCGAAGGAAATCCGATCATTGGCTCGGCGAACACGACGAAGGTGCGCCAGGCTTTCAAGCAGCTCGAGCTCTACGTCTTCACCGGGCTCTTCATGGAAGAGGCGGCCTATTTCGCCGACGTGATTCTTCCGGTCGCGAGCGGCTTCGAAATGGACGGGGTTTACATGCGAAGAGACGATCGCTCGATTCGCTGGCAACACGCCGCCGTTCCGCGTTTGGGCGAATCGAAAACCGACATCGAAATCTGGATCGATCTCGCCGCCGCCATGGCCAAGCTCGACAAAACGAACCCGCCGGAATACTGGACCGGCAATCTTCGCTCGGACTGGAAATCTTATCCGAAACTCTGGGCGGAATTCGTGAAGAACACGCCGGGAGTCGGAGGTATGACGCAAGCGCGAATGGAGAAACGAGCCGAGCCTCTGCGCTGGCCGTGCCCGACCGAAAAACATCCCGGCGTCAGCACACTCTACCTGGATCATCCCTCGTGGTACGAAGCGGCCGAGTCGCTCAATCCCAAGAACAAGGGCAAGCGTTTCCTGACTGCGAGCGGCAAGATCGAAATCTTCACGCCCGAGTTGGAATCGAAACTGGCCAGCGCCGGCCACCACGCGCTCCCGGAGTTTTACACCCATCCGGAAGTGACCGGCAAAAATGCCTCGATCGAATATTCACAAGACCTGGTCGCGAACCCGATCAATCCCGGCAGCGTGACCCCAAATGTGAAAATCGGCGCGATGAGCGACGGCGCGGTGCACGCGGATTTTCCGCTCATGGGGATGGTCGGTCGCGCCAGCGTGGTGCATTTCGCCGGCGTCACGCAGTGGACTTACCTCGGCAAACAAATGAACGGCGTGCGCCTCGTGCAAATTCATCCTAAAGCCGCCGCCAAATCCGGCGTAGCGGCTGGCGACAAAATTGTCGTGGAAAGCCCACGCGGCTCCGTCACCGGCACGGCTTTGCTGTGGGATGGAATTCGGGAAGACACCATCTTTGTTCCAAACAGTTTCGGTCCCGCACAAGCGATGGGCGACGAATTCGGCGAGCCTCGCTACGAACCGGCTAACATTCTACTCGACGATCGCTACTTCGATAATCTTTCCGGCCAGCAAGCCTACAAATGTTTCGCCTGCCGGGTGCGCAAAGCCTAACGAGTAGTTCCGACGTCCGGAATTTTTGCGCGCAGTTCCGGTTTGAGCAGCTTACTCCACGAGCTGTTGTAGGGATGCACTTGCTCGACGTGTCGGCCGTCGCGTTCGAGGGGCCGGCCTTCATTAGCCCACTGGAAAATCGAGCCGGATAAATTTTGTACGTTGGTGTAGCCGGCCTCCTGCAACTTTTTCGCGAAAGCGCCGGAACGATAACCGACCGAACAATAAGTCACGATCGGCTGATCTTTCGGTAGTTTGATTTCGCTCGCCCTCGCTTCCGGATCGACGCGCTGGGCGCCGTGAATTTGGCTAACCTCGAACTCTGCTGTGGTTCGCACATCGAGCAGAACCGGCGGAGTGCGATTCTTGTCGCCGAGCCATTGCGACAACTCGTTAGGCGTGAGCCGACGCACGGTCGGAAAATCGTGACGCACTTTCCAATTCACCAGCATCCAATCGATTCCCTGAGCGTAAATAACTACTGGAAGTGCAATGAAAATCACGAGCGCCGCCAACCAGATCAGGATTTTCACGGGACGAGTTTGTCCGCAGGCCGCGCGTCGCGCTGCGGCACTTCGCCATTGGGAAGTTTCCACGTCCGCTGCGACTGAAAGGGCAGCACGAATAGTCTTCCCACGGTCAATTCCGTTTCGTCGCGATATGCGGCCACCCCGATGGTGATGGCATCCTGCGGAATGTCGCGGCGCAAAGTGCGATGAAGAAAATCCCACCAGCAAAAAACCGTGCCCCAGTTCGAGTTCGTCTCGCGCTGCACAATCGAATGATGAATGCCGTGCATGCGCGGCGTGACAAGCAGATGATTCAGGATTCGCTCCACTTCAATCGGCAAACGCCAATTCGAATGCTCGAACATGTTGGCTGCTTCGAACATGATCTCGAAGACGACCAACGCCCAGAAATTAATCCCGAACAACGCGACCACTATGACGCGGAACGGCACGGAGAAAATTACCTCGCCGAGATGGAACCGCGTAGCAGTGCTAACGTCCATGTCGAGATCGGAGTGGTGAACATTGTGAAAACGCCAAAGCACTGGAATGAGATGCAGACCGACGTGCCACCACCAATAGGCGTAATCCATCACGAGCACGCCCAGCGGGATCGCGAGCCACCGGGGCGCCGGCACGAGATGGAGCAAACCGAAATGATGCTGCTCCGCCCAGACCGCGACGAAGAGCGGAATGGGCACGAGCGAAATGCGGGCGAGCGCGAACCCCGCCGCGGAGAAAATCAGATTGCGCGCGAGCCGGCGGAGCGCGGAGAAACGCTGCCGGCGCAGGGGAAGTCTCCATTGCACGAAGAGCAGAACGGCGAAGAGCGATCCGAAAATCAGTCCGCCGTAGTGATCGAGGAAGGGCGCGGTCTTAATCAGTGCGAGGCGATCCATGAGCGAGACTCCCAGGATTCATCGCCCGCGAGAGCGACGGTGTCGATCATCATTCCGGCGCGCAATGAAGCGGCGACCCTTGCCTCAACCATCGCCGCGATCGGTGATTCCGCGGCTGAGATCATCTTAGTGGATGCTGGCAGTTCGGATGAAACAATTGGAATCGCAAAAAGTCTGGGCGCGCTCGTTTGGCCAGCGCGACGTCAGCAACGTGCTTCGCAATTGAACCTGGGCGCGCAAAATTCACGCGCGGAAATTTTGCTCTTTCTTCATGCCGATACCTCGCTTCCGCCCGGCGCGTTGGATCAGATCGCGCAAGCGTTGGAAGATCACGGGGTTGTCGGCGGGGCATTCGTTAGGCGCTATGCGTCATGCTCAAAATTCTTGCAAGCTACCTGCCTGTTGGCGCGGTGCCGAAATCATATCATCGGCTGGCACCTCGGCGATCAGGCGATGTTCGTGCGGCGTTCTGCATTTGTGGAACTGAATGGTTTTCGCGAAGTCGATCAGTTCGAAGATTTGGATTTCTCGCGCCGCCTAACGAGTCTTGGTCGTGTCGTTACCTTGCAACCAGGCGTCACTTCTTCTTCGCGACGTTTCGCGGGCGGCGCTATCGGCAGAACCGCGTGCGACTTTGGCCTAACGATACGTTACCTGCTGCGCGGACTGCCTACCGATTCGAAATGACGCGCTACAACGTTGTCGTCATCGGCGCCGGCACCGCAGGTCTCGTGACCGCCGCCGGCACGGCTGG
>JALZAX010000276.1 GCA_030948055.1 Verrucomicrobiota bacterium
TCTCCAACTCGACATGCAGCGCGCCGCCTACGAAGAAGCGGTCCGGACTCGAACTTCCGAGCTGCGCGAGTTACGCGCGCAGATCGAAACGCGTCCGTAATTACACCTTCTTTTTCGAGGCGCCCGTTCGCGCTGCGCGCGCCACGTTAACGGCGCGGTGCATCGCGCGCGAAGCTTCGGCATAATTTCCCACACTGCGTTCGGCCTCCGCTAATCGCACCCAGGCCGCGGGTTGCCGCGGAGCAAGCGCGATCAGCCGACGAGCGGCGGTCAAACCTTCCTGCCGTTGACCGACCGCCTGTGCACACATGCTGCGCACGGCCCAGCCACTCGCCGCCTGCGGTTCCAATTCGGTGACTCGCCGAATGTGCGGGAGCGCTGCTGCGTAATGGCCGCGTTTATACTCGGTCGCAGCGATGCCGAAATGACACAGGGCAAACTTCGGTTGAAGAGCGACCGCCTTCCGGAAAGCGGCAATCGCTTCCTCGTCGTGATGCAAGGCCTCGGCATAAAGTCCGTGCAAGGCATGCGCGGATGCGCTCGCTGCATAACGCGCAGTTAATTGTCGGGTCAATTCCATCCCGCGCTTGAACTGCTTTGTCTTCGAAGCCTGCTCGATCTCCTTTACCAACGGATCGCGCATCGCCGCGTCGGTCATGCGCCAGACGCGTTCGTCCGGTTTGACCAATTTCTCCGGGGCGGGAAGTTTTTTTATGAGTCGATCGATTTCGGGATCGCTCGCCGCCGAGGCATTTGGCCTAACGAGTGCAAGAACGAGAACGGCGACAAAGAGCGCGCGAGAGCGAAACTTCATGGTGAATCGTAACCGAAAAGTTAAATCTTCGTCCAAAGTAAATTATGCCCCTTGTTAGGCCAAGGGCCCGCTGCTAGAGAGCACAAGTGTCGCGGGTTTTCCTTAAATTTTTCCTTTTCCTGGCTCTTTCCTGCGCGCCGGCGATGCATGCCGCCTGCGTTTGGAAAGTGACCAGGGACGATGGCAAACTTTTGTATCTCGGCGGTTCCGTCCATGCCCTGCGCAAAAGCGATTATCCGCTGCCCGCTTCTTACGCACAGGCTTTCGACGCTTCCTCCCGGCTCGCCCTGGAAGTGGACAGGCAAAGTTTATTCGGTCTCAACAAAGTTTTAGACAACGAAGGCAAATACCGGCACGGCGATAGTTTGAAAAATCATGTCGATCCGCGCACCTACGCGTGGCTGCGGCGGTTATTCGAACTGATGAACATCCCGGAAGAGAGTTTTTTGCAATACAAGCCGTGGTACATCGTGGAGATTTTACAATCTGGTTCAACCCATCGAGCCATGCCTGATATGGGCGTCGATGAATTCCTCATGCGGCGCGCGGAAAAGAAATCGATGCCCGTGGTCGGTCTGGAAAGCATGATGGAACACGCGCGCGTTTTCTCCGGCTTGAGCGATCGCGAGAGTGAAATTCTCCTGCTCACCACTTTCATTCCCACCGCCTCCAACCCGGCGCTACGCGACAAATTGATTTCCGCCTGGCGACGCGGGGACTCGGAAGCACTCATGCAAATGACCAAGAAAGGCTTCGACGAGTTTCCTGCCTTTGGCGAACGGCTGCTCGATGCGCGCAATCGCGCGTGGATCCCAAAGATCGAAAGTTATTTCGCAAGCGGAAAAATTTATTTCGTCGTGGTCGGCAGTGCCCATTTCGGCGGGAGCAACGGCGTGCTGGCTCTGCTCCGCGCGAAAGGTTACCAAATCGAGCAGATGTGATGCTCGATAATTTTCTTGCAGCGAAATTCTGCGCCGGAGTAAATGCCTGTGAGTGAAATTTTTCCGCAACGCGAGAGTTTGGCTCGGTGCGTTTGGGTGCGCGCTTTTATTGGTGAGTTGCGCGAAAAAAACTCCCGAAGACGAAGCGAAGCTAGCCGGTCTAACGACTGCTGATTTTCCGCAGATAACCGTCGACGTTTTCCAACCGATGGACGGCGGCATCGCGCTCCCGCCCGATGCGATCATGGGCCGGAATGCCTGGAATCTTTGGACGGGCGGGAACCAGCATTTTTGGAATCACGTCGCGCAGGACAGTTACGGCCTGATGGATTTGCTCAAGATGCTCGACAACCGCAAATACAAACGCGGCGAGCGTTTCGCCACGCTGGGACTCTCTAACCAACCGGGTTTTCACGCGCCGGACCAACCCGATCAATACGGTCTTTACCTCGATCAGCCTAACGACACCAACAATCCCGAACCGGCCGGCATTGATACAAGAGTGTACGGAAAAGCGTCCGGCGTGATGGGCTTCCGCCTTTTTCCCAATCCGGAGTTCGACGAAAAAGCGAAGCAACGTTGGGACGGCGCGAAGTTCATCAGCGACGAGAATTATTACAACGACAACACACTCGTTAGGCCATATCGCGTCGGCGTTGCCTGCGGGGCTTGTCACATCTCGCCCTTGCCCACAAATCCACCGGCCAACCCCGCGGAGCCGAAGTGGGAGAATTTAGCTTCCGCGATTGGCAATCAATACATCCGCGAAGGAAAAGTTTTCGCGGCCAACGTCGACACTAAAGGTTTCTTTTATCAAATGCTGCAGGCGCAACCGCCCGGCACTTCCGACACTTCGCGCATCGCGACCGACCACATCAACAACCCAAATGCGATCAATCCGATTTTCCTGCTTGGCGAACGGATGCGCATTCAAGTTCCCGAACATCTGGCGGGCGGAACTTTAGCGCTGCCGGGCACAAAGGCGGAGATGCCGGTGGCTCACATCCTCAAGGACGGCGCGGATTCCATTGGCGTGCCCGGCGCCACCATCCGCGTTTACATCAACATCGGAATGTTTTCAGAATATTGGCTCACGCGACACAATCGGCTGGTCGGTCTTTTTCCGCCGCAAAAACCGTTCGAGATTCCGTATGCGCGGGAGCATTCCGTTTTCTGGCGCGCGACCGAGGAGCGCCTGAACAACATCGCGGCCTTCTTCACGCATTTGCAACCATTCCATCTGGCCGATGCGCCCGATGGACCCTCGTTTGTCACCACCGATCAGGCAGTCATGACTCGCGGTGGACAGGTCTTTTCCGAAAGTTGCGCGTCGTGTCATTCCAGCCAGCAGCCGCCGAACGGGATCGATGCGCAATCAGCTGAAGGCAAGGCCTGGTTCCGCGATAAAATTGCCAAAGGAGAATTTCTCAAAGACAATTTTCTCTCCAACGAAGCGCGCATTCCGCTCACGCAGATCAAAACGAATGCCGCGCGCGCTTTCGGAACGAACGCCAAGCGCGACCACATCTGGGATAATTTCTCGTCGGAAGACTACAAAAAACTCACCCCGCCACAGGAAGTGGACTTCTTCAATCCGTTCGATGAAACGCAGCCGATCAAATTCCAACCGGCGAAGAAGAACACCGGACCGGGTTACTATCGCGTGCCATCACTCGCTAGTTTGTGGAGTTCGGCGCCCTTCCTTCACAACAACTCGTTAGGCAAATTTACCGGTGATCCTTCTGTGGCCGGGCGAATGGAGGCCTTCAACGATGCCGCCGAGAAATTGCTCTGGCCGGAAAAACGGCTGGGCAAAGATTCCATCTGGCGCACGCAGGAGGAATGCAAATTGCAGCTGCGGAAAGAATACCTGCCGGCGCCCTTGCAAAAAATGGCCGACCCGGACGGTTACGTCAGGCTTGGTCCAATTCCCAAAGGCACGCCGATTAATCTCATCGCCAATCTCGAACCCGATCTGGTCCAGGCGCTCAAGCTTGCGACCGAGCTCGCGCCTACGTTGCTCGGGGCCGATCCGGAGCACGCGCGAGATCAGATGATGAAAGCGGTGCCGGATTTAATTGCGGCTAACAAATGTCCCGATTTCATCGAAGACAAAGGTCATTACTTCGGAACTGACTTGCCCGACGATGACAAACGCGCCTTGATCGAATTTCTCAAGACCTTGTAACCTGACGAGCATGCCAACCATCACCGATCCACACGAGTTTCTGAAAATGTCGGGCGATCAGCTCGACGAGATTTTTCGCAATAGT
>JALZAX010000277.1 GCA_030948055.1 Verrucomicrobiota bacterium
CCCAGCGGCTTCACGGCGGTGATGTTCGGGATTTTCGTAATGCGGTCGTACATGTAGTTGCGACGCATATCGAATTCTTCGCGCATATCAGAAAGCGGTTGCTGATCGCCTTTCAGCGCCGCAACCGCACCGCGTTGCGCGAACGAGCAGGGATTCGAAGTGCTGTGGCTCTGAATGGAATCGACCGCCTTCGCGACTGCTTCCGGCGCGCCGAGATAGCCGAGGCGCCAGCCAGTCATTGCGTAGGCTTTGCTGAAACCATTGACCGTGATGGTGAGGTCGTAGGCTTCCTTCGAGAGCGATGCGATGCTGACGTGTTCGATGTCGTCATAAACGAGCTTCTCGTAAATCTCATCGGAGAGAATGTAGATTTCCTCCTCGGCTGCGACGTCGACGATCTTCTGCATCTCTTCGCGTGTGTAAACCGCGCCGGAAGGATTGTTCGGCGAATTCAAAATCAACATTTTCGTCCGCGGCGTCATCGCGTTTTCGAAATCTTCCGCGCGCATTTTCCAACCGTTACGCTCCGTCGTCGGCACGATGACCGGCTCCGCGCCGGCGAGTTTCACCATGTCGGGATAGCTGACCCAATAAGGCGAGGGGATGAGCACTTCGTCGCCCGGCTGGCAGGTCGCGAGGATGGCGTTGTAACAAGAATGCTTCGCGCCGTTGCTGACGACAATCTGGCTCGGGCGATAAGTAAGTCCGTTGTCGGCCTGGAATTTTTCCGATATCGCCTGGCGCAACTCCGGCAGACCCGCGCTCGGGGTGTATTTCGTGAACCCCGATTCAAGCGCTTGAATTGCCGCCTGTTTGATATGCTCGGGCGTATCGAAATCGGGTTCGCCCGCGCCGAAACCGCAGACATCGAGGCCCTCGGACTTCATGGCTTTGGCTTTGCTGTCGATCGACAGCGTGAGTGACGGAGTTAACTGGGCGGCGCGCTCGGAAATTTCCATGGCGGTGGGAGAGTTAGTGATGGTTTGCAAAATGGGTGTGCAAGCTATTGGCGCTTATAGAAGCTTTCAATCAAAGGTTTGAAGTTATTCTCGTCGATCTGGACAATCTTCATTTCGCGCTGCGCGTTTTCGGCGGAATCGGAGGCATGCGCGGCGTTGACCATGATCGATTGGCCAAATTCTTTGCGGATTGATCCGGGCGGCGCCTTGCTCGGATCGGTTGGGCCGAGAACGTCGCGAATTTTTTTCACGGCATCTTCGCCTTGGTAAACGAGCGCGACGATTTTTTCTGTGCCAGGCTCATGATGTTGATCCTCGCTTTTCACGCTCGGGCGACCGCCGGACATGAATTCGACGATATCTTCCCAAGCGCCGCGTCCTTTTTCGCCGCCCAGTTTATCTTCCAAAACTGGCAGCACGGGACCGTAAAATTCTTTCGCCTGCGCGACGCTCATGCGGTGGACTTTGAAACCGACAATGTAGAGACCGGTGCGCGAAAAAACTTCGATCACGCCGCCGGGACGCAGGTTCGGGAACTTGAAATTGTCGGGCTTAATCAACACGAGTGTTTTCTCGACATTCGACGCCTGGGGATATGCGATGACGCGGTCAAGAATTCCGCCGTCGCTGTCGGAAAATTCCGACCAGAGCTTCAGGCCTTGTTCGACCGATTCATTGCCGAAGGCCGCGATCACGCCGGGCTCGAAGTAGGTCACTTTGCCCGATTCATCGGTGATGTAATCGCCGTAGGTATCGCGCACTGTTTCGCCGCTGGTGCGTTCGTGTTCGATGTGGCCGACGACGCGACGCATCGTTTCGATCGCATCCGGTCCGCGAAAAACCAGCATGAGCACGCGTGGCCGTTGGCCGTTACCAGTGCCGGTAAAATTTTTCCGCACGTAATCGCGAATCAATTCCTGCGTGGCCCGGTGGCGCGGCTCGGTCGCCGTCACAATGGTCTCAGAGAAACGCCTAACGAGTTCATCACTCGGCGCGAACATCCTTCCAGCGACGAGATCAAGGCCAGTCCGCGAAATCAAACGCGAAATGATTCCGCCCGTGCGCGATTTGCGCATGGAGTAGGGGGTGACGATGACGTAAGCGAGTTCTTCGGCCTGCATAAAGTTGTCGCGGTCCAACAGATCACCGCGTCGATGCCGGGAATGAAGACCGCAAAGGGTGGGGGAAGGTGCGTTTTCGCGAGGAAAACGTCAACTTCGTTTTTGCGCGAGCAAGGCGATCCATTTGCCGCGATGGCGAGTTTCGGAAATGGCGAACGAGTTGATCTTCAGGACCCGCAATAGACCTGCTTCCTGATTCCGCATCACGCCGGAGAGAATGAGAAAACCTTCGGACGCCAACGCGATGCGAAATCGCGGAAGCATTGTGATGAGTAAATCGGAAAACAGATTTGCCGCGATAACGTCGAATCGTCCGCGAATTGCTTTGGTTACGTCGCCGCAAACAAACTCGACGTTTTCGATTCGATTGCGCCGCGCGTTTTCTTTCGCGGTCGAGATGGCGAGCGGATCGTTGTCGATCGCGGAAATTATTTCGGCTCCAAAGCGTGCGGCTGCCAGCGCCAGAATTCCGGAACCGGTACCGGCATCTAGCATTCGCCAACCACTCGTTAGGCCGCGTGATTTTCGCTCGAAAAGACGCAGGGACATGGCCGTGGTGGCATGTTCGCCTGTGCCAAAGGCCGCGCCGGCGGGAATAATAAGGCGATCTGATTTTGGCGATCCGCTGGTCGCGATGGTGAGGCGATTCCCAATGCGAATCGGTTTACCTGATTTGCGGCGAAGAAAATCGGAAACGTAACTCGGTGAAAGCTTCCGAATCTGACCTCCGAAAGCATTCGTTAGGCGGTGGACGAGCCGCCTGTCCGCGGTGGTGATTTCCAACCGAAGACGTTTGCGTGTCGGATATTCGATGACCGCTAGATTGGAATGTTCCAACTCGGCTTGGTTTTGCTCGAACCAATCGCGACTCGCTGATTTCTGCCACAGAAAAACTGGCACGGATAATCTCTAGCGGCGGTTGCCCCGGCGTGCGAGAAACACGCAATGACCGATCTCGGTTTCATTCATCGCTATCTTCCATCCAGCGGCGAGAGTTCGCGTGTGCTTTTGCTTCTGCACGGCACGGGTGGAAACGAAAACGACATGCTCTCGTTAGGCCGCGAACTCGATCCAAACGCCTCTCTGCTCAGTCCGCGCGGCAATGTTCTCGAAAATGGTGCGCCGCGATTCTTTCGCCGTTTTGCCGAGGGCGTTTTCGATGAAGAAGACGCGGCGCGACGCGCGAACGAGCTGGCCCATTTCATTTCCGCGGCGGCTAACGAATACAAGTTCGGGCGCGATCAACTCATCGCGGTGGGTTATTCAAACGGCGCCAACATCGCTTCCGTGATGATGTTGCTCCGACCCGAGTCATTGCCAGCCGCATTCTGTTGCGCGGAATGGTCGTTCTCTCGAAACCGCCCAGCGCCGACCTCCGCGACAAGCGCGTCTTACTCAGCGCAGGCGAAACCGATCCGATTATTCCCGCCGAAAACGCGCAGCGCCTTGCAGTCTTACTCGAAGAACGCGGCGCCGATGTGACTTTCGAACTGCAGCAGGCGAGTCACGGGCTCGTGAGGGCAGACATCATCGCCGCCCGTCATTGGCTCGCTCAGAAAGGCGTTCATTTTTCTTTCGAGCAATGACGAGAAATTGTCCGCCGAAGATTCGCCAGAGGGCCGGGAGGCGCAGATAGATGCGCAGCAGAACGAGCGGATACTGCGGTTGATTCACGAGCGTATAAGGCAGGAAGGCTTTCTCCGCGCGCTCGATGTCGAAATCATGCAGGCGCATCAATTCCTCAAGCGAAAGATGCGTGAGTGGAATTTCGTGATCCCAAAAATGCCAGTAGGCGCCGCCCAGGCAGGCGATGTTCGGGCCCATCGCGATGACGCGTCCGCCGGGCCGGAGACAACGCGCCGCTTCGGCGATCGTGCGCGCGAGGGCAGACTTGTCAGGCAGGTGCTCGAAGAAATTGCTCGTGAAGATGACGTCTA
>JALZAX010000278.1 GCA_030948055.1 Verrucomicrobiota bacterium
TCCGTTTTCGTTCGGAAATGTCTTCGACCATGAGAAGGAAATGATTCGGGTTTCCTTCGGAATCGCGCATCAAACAAGCTGTGCGACTGACCCAAAGCGGCTGGCCGTTCTTGCGAATGTAACGCTTGTCGCTAGTGAAACGCGGCACGCCATCGAGAAGCGATTTGGCCAGCTTTCGGCCGGAGTCGACGTCTTCGGGAGCGGTGATGCTTTCGGCAGTTCGCTGGCTTAGTTCTTCCTCGGAATATCCGACCATCTGGCAGAAACGCGCATTCACGCGCAGAAACTTCTCATCGAGTCCGAGCGCGATCATTCCAATGGGCGCTTGTTCGAAAATCAGACGCGAGGCGCGTTCGCTCGCTTCCAGAGCGGCCGTGCGTTTCGCGACTGCGCGTATTTCCTGCACGCTGCGCAAGCAGGCGATGGCCAGAAAAACACTTTCGAATACCACCCAGCCGGCATGCTCGAACGATCGCCACGGACTCGCATTCAAAACACCGTAGACCGTGTAAGGCCAATAAATCCCCCGCACGAAATGGTCCAGCCCGACGACGATTGTCGCCGAAATGAGTACGCGCCAGTCGCGATAAAATGAAAGAATCACCAGCGAAACAAATACGTGGAAATGCGTCTCGACCCGGCCGCCGGTTAATCCAATCAGCAAAGCCGACATGAGCATTTGTGCGATGCTCACCACGAAGCGCGTCGACTTCGCGCCCGGCCACACACGAATCATCCAAACGGGAAAAATTGTGATCGCACCGCCGAGCAGCATCGCCGCCCAAACGTGAATGTTGATCTGGCTGCTCTCGCCGATCCAGGTCTGCGCCGACATGAGGAGCGCGAGGACAATGCAAGCAAGCCATTGCAGCAGCAGGACTTTCTCAAAAAGCTGATCGGTGTTGCGGTAGTTCTCCGCCAGACTTTGCTGGAAAAGCTTCTCCTCCCTTTCGGCACAGGCTTTTCCTTCCACGGAATGCAGCGCTATTTGAGACATACCGTCTTCTTTTCAACCGCGCCCGCTCCGACTAACGAGCAACCAAATACCGGCGTTTGCATGCGATCGGCGCGCTGATATTTCACCAGCGAAACGATCGCACTCTCACCGGCGTTTCCACCGGCATGACCACGTGATTGCGTGATTCCGCCGCTAAAAAGAAGGCGACCATTCGCTGCGAACAACAGCGTGTGACCGGAAGTCTCCACGCCGAAGCGCCGCGACTCGCGTCCATCGTCATCGCCCACCGGAGTTACTCCCGGAATTTCCGCCACTCTGCGCCATAACTCGGTGTCGTTCCAATCTGCTCCGGAATCCGCAGGCTTGGCGAACACCACATAAGCTTTCGCCTGGCCATGAAGTTCAGCCATTATTTGCGCCAGCTCACCAATACTCGCGCGCGTGCAAGGACAACGCGGATGCGCCAGCATCACCAGCGTCGGTCGATCTGTCGCGGCCAACACTGTCGACCGCTCAGGAAATTCATCCGGCACTGCAGAAACGCGGCCGGGCGTGTGGTCATAATTGAGCAAGACGCGCATGCCCAAGGCGACGCAGGCGAGCCACGTCGTTCCCAGGACAGTAGTAAGCAGAATTGAGCGATGAACTTTTTGCACGGTGCGCGGGCGTAACCCCAACCCTTCTTTTAAGCACACCCCATTCCAACGCCCGGAAAAGCTTTGCCCGGCTACTCCCCTTAGCTAGCGTTCCCCATGCCTCACCGAAAATCTGCCATCGCAAACTTTCGGGCTTTGCACGAGTCCGATTGCTTTGTCCTGCCAAATCCATGGGACATCGGCAGCGCCATTTATCTTGAAAAGGCGGGATTCAAGGCGCTCGCCAGCACTTCCGCCGGATTCGCTTTCTCGCGCGGATTTTCCGACGAAGATCTCACGCTTGATCTCGTCCTGGCGCACCTCTGCGAGCTCGTAGCGGCCACTGCGCTTCCGATCAACGCGGATTTCCAAAACGGTTATGCCTACGAGCCGGAAGGAGTCGCGCGCAATGTAAAACGCTGCCTCGCCACGGGCGTGGCCGGCTTGTCCATCGAAGACAATACCGGACGCGCCGAGACTCCGCTTTACGAAAAAAACATCGCGCTCGAGAGAATGCGCGCCGCGCGCACGGCCATTGATGATTCCGCGAGCGAGATCGTTCTCACCGGCCGCTGCGAAGCATGGCTGGTCGGACAGGCAGAGCCATTGCGCTTTGCGATCGACCGTCTCGTCGCCTACGCCGAAGCTGGAGCTGATTGTCTCTATGCGCCCGGAGTGAAATCGCCTAACGAGATTTCGGAGATCGTCAAAGCAGTCGCGCCGAAGCCGGTCAACGTTCTCGTCTCCGGTTTTAACCGCGAGCTCACCGTGGCGCAGCTAACCGATCTGGGTGTGCGCCGTATTTCCATCGGCTCGGCTTTGTCTGCCGTCGCCTGGGGTGCAATGACGCGCGCTGCGCGCGAGATAGCCGAGCGCGGAACCTTTCAGTCTTTCGCCGAGGCCGCGTCTTTCGCCGAGATTAATCAGCTCTTCGCCAAGCCGAAAGTAACAAAAGATGCCGGTCCGATGGGCCGCGCCGGGCAACGCGATACCTAAAGAGTTCTAGCTGTCGCCGAAGTGAGAGACCGAATCGCATCGGTTATGACCCACTCCCAGCGCGGGACTGAATCATAAGCCCAGCGATGCTCTTTCAAGTGATAGTTGAACCTTTTGTAAAGCTTCTCATCTTTGGCAAAAACATTCGCCCAGCCTTTGTCTGAAGCGGTCGAAATCAAGACTTTCTCTTTGTCGATAGCTACTAGCTCCCATTCCGTCGGAGGAGTTACTGGCCAGCCTAGCTCAAAGTAACTGGCTAACCAATCGTTCGCCGCAGTTATCTGAGGTAATTGTGCATAAGCGAGAAAGATATGCTGGCAACACCTGGTAAGATGTCCGATCGGTAACTGTGAACGTTGTGCCGACCAATTCGAACAGCTGCAGCTAGGACCGTCGAGGTTAACTTCATAGGTCTCAATCTGCCTTCTAACTTGAATCCGTGGCAACCGCGGCACTCCGGCTTCAAGCGCGGCAAAAAACGGTAACTCAATCGTGTTGTCAGTTTCGTTTAGCTGCGCTGGGTCATCACTTCCTGTCCGCTGTAGCCTGACGATTAGACGCGCCAATCGCTCCAGTTCGCGGCGATTAGCTACTCCATCCTTCCAGATTCGCCTTAGTGGCTCAATTAGCTCCTGCGTTGGGAACGCGCTAACTACGTCCGGATGCGCGTTCAACCATTCGGTAATCCGGTAGGCCTCCGCCGCTGTGACTTCGCCATCATCGAGAATGGCCGCGCAGAGATTTCTGAATTCTATGCGCGCCTCAGCAGCCATGGCCGTGTCGTCAGAAGGCCCAATGCCCAAGGGTGAATTTGCTCACGAAAAATGTCAGCAAAAGTAGCGACGGAAACGAAATCATCGCGAAAACAAGGGGGCGTCCGCGCGCCGCGCGCGCGAAGAGAATAAAGATCGGAAACATCACCAGGGTATAGCGCGGCACTCCCTGAACGAACTTGTTACTTATGCACAAGAGCGTCGTTCCAGTCATCCAAACCGCATAGGAAGGGCGCAAAACGAACCAGCTCCATACCGTCATGGCGATGGCAAAGATAGAGAAAAATGCTTCGGCCCCTCCGCTCATCAGTACAAAATCTGGCTCATCGCCTTGGAGCATCCGAAAAACATTACGCAGTCCGATCCAGGGCGAAGCCAGACTTTGGAAGAAATGCTCGCGGAAGATTTTCGTGAACGCGAGCGGATCTCCCGTCAATGCAAAATTAATCCAGAGATAGATTCCCAATCCGCAAGGCACCAGGGCCAGCCAGAGCCAGCGCCAATCGAGACGCCTCGTTGGGCGCCATTGTTCCCACGCTTCGAAGAGCAGCGCCGGCAGCACGACGATTCCTGGTAATCGTGTTAAAGACGCGAGGCCGCCTAGAACTCCAGCTACCAGCCAAGCCTGTTTCCGCGCCGCGAGGAA
>JALZAX010000279.1 GCA_030948055.1 Verrucomicrobiota bacterium
ACTGCTGGCGAGCTTCCAGCCAATCGTTCGCCGGATCGCCTTTCAACGACATCTGAGCGCGACGTTCCGCAATGAAATAGGCGCGCAGGCGAATCTCGTCGTCGGACGGTTCGTAGCCTTTGCTTTTTTTGGGCGCAGTTTTGCTGGAGCGAGTTTTCTTCGCCGCAGCTTTGGAGCCTGATTTCTTTGCCGCCGTTTTAGTCGACGCTTTCGCGCGCTTCTTCGCTGGCGATAGAGTTTCCGTCGCTTCCGAATCGGTCGCGCCGTTACTGTTTTGATCCTTGGATTTTTTGGCCACGATATTTTCCTGACTGATAGGAACCGATCACTTTCCCGCGCGCGCTTTGCAAGCGGATTCTCGCAAAGCGGTTGCGTTGGGCTCAATTGTTCGCCTACGGTGCGCGCGTGCGGCACTTTCTCTTTCGATGGCTCGTGACCACGGTCGCGGTCGTGGTTACTTCAAAATTTCTGCGTGGAATTCGGGTGGACGACAGCGGCAGTCTGGTGGCGGCGGCCTTGTTGCTCGGAATTTTGAACGCCTTCGTACGGCCTGTGCTACTAATCCTGAGTGCCCCACTCATTTTGCTCTCGTTAGGCTTTTTTATTCTAATCGTGAACGCGTTGCTGCTTTACTGGGTCCCGACCTTCGTCGGCGGTTTTCACGTCGATTCTTTCGGCACGGCATTTTGGGGCGCGATTATCATCGGAATAATCAGCTGGATATTGAGTGCGTTCTTCAAAGGAAGCGACGGACGCGTGCACATTCTGACGCATCACACTTCGATGAAGCGAGTGCAGGGTCGAGTGATCAAATGACCTATTGCCTCGGCATGCTCAGCCGAACGGGCGCGATTTTTCTGTCGGATTCACGCACCAGCGCCGGCATGGACAACATCACCATGCGCAGCAAGATGCGCATTTACGAGAAGCCGGGCGAACGCGTCATTTGCATTCTGAGTTCGGGAAATCTGTCGCTCACCCAGGCAACGCTGGCGATGATCGATGAAGATCTAATGCTGGGAGATGGCGATCCGCGAAAAAAGACCATCCATAATCGCCAGACACTTTACGAGACGGTTCGCTATGTCGGTTCCAAAGTGCGCGCCGTCGAAAAGCGCGACCGCGCCGCGCTGGAAGCGGATGGATATTCTTTCAACATTAACTTGATCGTAGGCGGGCAAATCGCCGGCATGGCGCCGGAAGTTCACCTGATTTATCCGCAAGGAAATAGCATCCACGCCACGCGCGAATCGCCGTTCCTGCAGATTGGCGAGACGAAGTATGGCAAGCCGATTCTCGATCGCGGATTTAATTTCGAAACGCCGCTACGCGAGGCGGTGAAGTTCGGATTGATCTCCCTCGATGCGACGATGAAGAGCAACGTTTCGGTGGGCCCGCCGATCGATATTCTTTGTTACGAAACCGACTCGCTCCAGGCGAATCAGCGCGGCCATCTGGAGAAGGACGATCCGTATCTCGAGGACATCAGTCGTCGCTGGCAGGACGGCATCATCAAGTTGGTGAACGACCTTCCGCCCGCTGAATTCGGTAAGCCGGTGCTCGGTTTCGCGAGCGCGGCGTAAAAGAAAATCCCAAGCTTCAAGTTCCAAGCTCCAAGAAGAGCACGGTCTGCGGGTGGTTTTTGGAGCTTGGGATTTGGCGCTTGGAGCTTCCCGAATGGGTTGGTCTGCATCCTGCTTTTAACGCTCCCGCAGTCTTAATCCTTCATGCTTATGCCCACTAGCCTAAAACAATCTCTCGGCGGAGCGGCCGCGTTGCTTTGCGCGATGACGTTTTCGTACGCGCAGACCAATCCGGCGCCCAGCCCGGCGGCAAAACCCGCCGCGTCCCCGACTGCAACGAATCTCGGTGACAATTCTTCAATGATGTTGGTGCAGGCTTCTTCCGGCCCGGCTGCTCCAGCAGCCACGCCGGCTACCGCCGCCGCTACAACCACTGCTCCAGCCGATGCCACCGCCGCCGATCCGAATGCCGTTGGTGTTCGCGAGTTTCAAGGAGACGACGTTGGCCAAGTGCTGCGTCTGCTCGCTCGCCAGGCGAAAATCAACATGGTGGTCAGCGATCAGATTCCGCCGGCGACTACCGTGACGATGCGATTGGAAGATGTGACCGCGCTGCAAGCCATCGCGATCATCGTGAAGGCCAAAGGGCTCTTCATGGATAAAATCGAAAACGTCTACTACATCAAGACGGCGACCGAACGCACCGCCGAACCGACCGAAAGCGACAGCTATCAATTTAGTTATTCGCGCGCAAAAGACACTGCTCCTTTGATTGCCGCGCAACTCGCGAGCAAGGACGCGCCGCAGGTCGATGAGCGCACGAACACGATGTTCTATCGCGAGACGCGCAGCAACATCGACAACATCCGCAAACTTTTGGTGCAGATCGATAAACCGACCAAGCAGGTCATGATCGAAGCTCGCCTGGTGGAAGTGACCGCCAATCCGCGGCAATCCTACGGAATTAACTGGGCCGGTGTCGTGGGCAGTTCAACCAACGCGCAGACCGTCCGACTTGTCGGCAGTAATCCGGCAGGCGTGCCAACCCAAACTGTCAACGCGGATGGATCGGTCACGACTGTTCCCGGAAAACCGCCTTCCTTTACTGTCGGCCAGGGCGGGACTGTGCAGGGCAACGATTTCTTCCGCAGTACCACCAATGCCTTCGCTGCGCTCGCCGGCCAGTTTGCCATTCTTTCCGTGCCGCAAATGTCAGCGACATTGCGGTTCCTGAACGAAGATGCCGACGCCGAATTTCTCGCGAACCCACGTGTGGTTACCGCGGATAATCAGCAGGCGAAAATCGAAATCATCCGCAACCAACCGGTGCCGCAGTTGAATTTCAACGAGCAAACGGCCACCGCGGTTTTCGGCGGGTTCCAGGATAAGAAATACGGCAACACCCTGGTCGTTAGGCCGTCGGTTAACAAAGACAACTTCGTCACCCTTTCAGTTAAACCAGAGATCAGTAACAAAGTTGGCGATGCCAATTTCGTTTTCGCCGGTGCGCAAGTGGCGAGCCCGATCATCGACACGCGCACGCTCGATTCGAACGTCTTGATCAAGAGCGGTGACACGCTGGCCATCGGCGGTTTGATGCAGGACGAACAAACCAAGGCGCGCAGCAAAGTGCCAATCCTGGGCGATGTCCCGATCCTCGGCTATTTCTTCCAGGAAAAACTCAACGCGCGCACGAAACGCAATCTCTTGGTTTTCGTTACGCCGACGATTCTTGATCCGCACTACGGCACCGGCCTAGAAGATCAGGTCAGTGGTTTACATCACAGTGGTGAAGAATTCGCTGATCCGAATGGCTGGCGAAATAACGCCAAAGGCGCAGTCCGTTTAGTTCCTACTTCGAATCGTCAGCTGGCCGCTGAATATCCTAAACCGGGCACGCCGCCGCCGCCGGTGAGAGAAGAGGGCAAAGTCCGCTTCATGGCCGACGCGAAGGATCGCGACAACTAGAAAATTTCAGAGTGTGGGGTTGGGAGGAGGCGAGTTCTCGGGTGAGGCTCGCCTTCTCTGTTTTGCCTAACGAGTGGTTAGGTTGTCAGATAAACACGGAGGCGTTCGCGCAATTCCGTCCGTGCGCGGAAGAGCAAACTCTTCACGGCCGGGACTGATTGTTCGAGGACCTCGGCGATTTGCTCGTAGCTCAGCTCTTCGTAACGCCGCAGGACCACCGCCATTCGCTGCGTTTCGGGCAATTGCGCAATGGCCGCTTCAATCGCCTTTTGCAGCTCGGATTCTAACAACGATGCATCCGGTGTTTGTCCTCGATCATCCTTCAACTGCATCTCTGGGCTTTCTACTTCGCTTTGCAGAGGCATGGTTCTGTGTCGCTTGCGTCGACGCATTTCGTTGAAGACGAGATTGCGTGTGATCTTCAGCAGCCAGGTGGTGAATTTTGCGCGCGGCACGTAGCGCCGCGCGCTTTTCCACACCCGCACAAAGACCTGT
>JALZAX010000280.1 GCA_030948055.1 Verrucomicrobiota bacterium
GCATCGGCGAATTGTCGACCGCGTCGCCATTCGCGGAGCGCGGTCAAGGCAACGGCCCGCGCGTTCATCGGCGGATTACTTCGGCGCGACGCGATGGCGCCCGATCGAGTAATAATGAAAGCCCAGAGTCGCCATCGTCTCGGGATGGAAAAGATTGCGGCCGTCGAAAACCATCGGCGTTTTCATTTTTTTCTTCACCGCTTCGAGATCGACGTTGGCGAACTCCGGCCACTCGGTGGCGATGACGAGAGCTTCGGCGTCATCGACTGTTTCCAGCGCAGAGGAAGCGAAGGTTGCGGCAGCCAAATCCTTTATTTTCCGCGCTTTTTCCATTCCTTTCGGATCATAAACCGAAACGTGCGCGCCTTCGCGCAACATGTCCGCGATCAGGTCAACCGCGACAGATGAGCGAAGATCGTCGGTGTCCGGTTTGAAGGTGAGACCCCAGACCGCGATTTTCTTCTCGCGCAGAACCCAAAGCGCTTCGCGGATAGAGGCGAGGAAACGCTCTTTTTGCCCGGCGTTAATGCGCTGAACTTCCTTCAGCAGATCAAATGGCACGCCGAGTTGCTCGCTGATTTTGATGAAAGCCGCGATGTCCTTTGGAAAACAGGAACCGCCGTAACCGATGCCGGCGTTGAGAAAATTTCGACCAATGCGTCGATCCATTCCGATGCCGTCGGCCACTTTTTCCACATCGGCGCCGCTCGCCTCGCAGATCGCAGAGACGGCGTTGATGTAGGAAATCTTGAGCGCGAGAAACGAGTTAGCGGCGTGTTTGATCAACTCGGCGCTGTTGATATCGGTCACGAGAATCGGAGCCATGAACGGCTCGTAAATTTTCTTCATCAAATCGATGGCGCGTTCGCTTTGCGCGCCAATGACGATGCGATCGGGCTTCATCAAATCCGCCACGGCGCAGCCTTCGCGGAGAAACTCCGGGTTGCTTACGACATCGAATTCCGCGCCGTGCCGGTTGTAGCGTTTGATTGATTCGGCAACTTTCTCGCCGGTCTTCACCGGCACCGTGCTCTTATCGACGATCACGCGATAATCAGTCAGGACGCCGGCGATTTCGCGCGCGACTTTTTCGATAAAACTGAGATCGACCTGACCATCCGCGCCCTGGGGAGTCGGCACCGCTATGAAAACCACTTGCGAATTATCGACGCCGTCTTTGATGCTGCCAGTGAAACGCAGACGATGCGCGGCGACGTTGCGATGAATGACATCTTCGAGTCCCGGCTCATAGATCGGGACTTTTCCCGCGCGTAGCGACTCGACTTTGCGTGCGTCGTTATCGACGCAGATGACGTTGTGTCCGACATCGGCAAAACACGCGCCGGTAACGAGACCGACATAACCGGAACCGATGATCGATAAATCCATAAAGGCTGGCTGGCTCTTACGGATTGACTACACCGTTCTGCGTCGCGCCCTGCGAGCCGGGATCGAAGTTCAGATCGAAACTGAATTTCGGCAATGCCTTCAGTGTGAAGGTGAGAAGAACGCCATATTCTTTGACGCCGCCGTTGTCGCGAATGATCGCGCCGAGCGATGCGACCCAACTCGTGAGGTCGCGATAAACCGAATAACGTTGTTCTTCGATGATGTGGGTCACAGCTTCGTAGCGACCGTAGGCGCCGAAGCCCCAGTTATCGTCGATGCGATAATAAACGCTCGCGCTGTAGAGGCTGCTGTCGGCGAAAAAGGGATTCTCGTTCAGGAACCGATGACCGACGTCGAATTGCAGCCTTGAGATTGGCTGGAAATGCAGATTGCTATCGACCTCGGTGAAGCCTGAAGTGAAAGTCGGCGTTTGCGCCGAGACCCCGAGTGAGGCCCACGGCAACGGCGAAAAGCGCAGTCGGTTGTAGAGGTTCGAGTAATCGCGGCGATCGTACGGATTGTCGAAATTCACATCGAAGTAAGTCTCGAGTTCCAGCCAATTGATCGTGCTGTCGTCGCGTCGTGTTTGCAGCCGATTGCGTACGCCGACCCGCGCGATGCTCCAGTTGGCAATCGAATCGATAGAAGTGAACTGCGGGAAATCGATCGGGCGAAGCTGGGTGGAGGGTTGATAGCGGTCGAACTGCAAAATCTCCGCTGGATTTGCGTCATTGCCGCCGACCCAGGAAAAATTCACGAATGGCTGCACGATATGCCGCAGACCATCGAGGCCAAACGTGCGGCTTTGCGCGTCCTCCCACGTGCGCGTGATTTTAAATGACGCTTCGAAGCCCGTATTCACGATCGTCCGCAAACGATCGCCGCCCGGCGTGAGCGGCTGATTTCTCGTCGGCAGGGGAATGAGGAAATCTGGAATGAGCGGATTGTCGGACGGATCGAACGCAAGATTTTCGATGTCGCGGGTCTCACTGTAATAAGTGGCGCGAAAGCCGACACGCGGCACAACGGAGAGCCAGCCGAATAAAGTCTGCGGCGCGGTAAATTGGTGAAAAGTGTCGAAGCGGTAAGCGTGATAATCCTGCAACCGCGAGCCGTCGAAACCGATTTCGCTCGGGGCGAAATTGCGGCTCAAATAAGCGAAGTTGCTATCGCTCTCGTAAAAAAAAGGACTCCCGAAAATCGATTGTCGAACAACGTCGAAATCAATTTCGGGTAATCGCTCGGTCGTTTCGAAAAAATTATTCGCCTGGAATCTCGTCCACGCAGTCAGGGCATAGCCGGGCGCAGCTTTTGTAACGGCGAGAAAGTTATCCGGCTGCGGGTTGATCCGAAATTCCGATTGGAAAAAATCCTGTAGGACATACCGGTCGCTCAGCTTGGTGATACTCGCGATGCCATAGGTATCGGTGCTGAAGTTTGTGCGATCGTCGAGGCTGAACCGATAACGCGATTCCGGCACTGAGCCGCGCGGTAGCGAAGTGCGATTGATCAACGGATTTTGATCTTCTAGAAAATAAGTGCGCAGTTTGGCGAAACTGGACTCACGGACGCCGTATTTGAAATCGGTATCAGCGCCGACTGCGATGCCACGCCGCCCGCGCAGATCCAACCGAATCGTTTCCTTAATGTGGTCGTTCAGCGGAAAACTAACGTGAGTGAGCAGGGAAGGCCCCCACGAGCTGATGAACGAAGGCGAAACCAGGAAGGTAAAGGAATCGTCTAACGACTGGTAGATGTAGGGCCAGTAAAAGATCGGAACTTTTCCTACATAGAAGGTCACGTCCCGCATGATGATGCGATCGCCTTCGTAAAATCGCATCCGGCGCGCGTGCATGCGGAAATCAGGATTGGGCGAATCGTGCGTCGTAAAACTTCCATCCGTCACCAGCCGGCCGCCGTCATCGAGGGTGGTCATTTGGTTACCGTGCAAAAAGAACGGCAACTGCATGGAGCTCATCTCATCGGTTGCGATTTTTTTCGTGCGCGTGTTGTAGGAAGCCGTGTCGCCCACGTAAAACTCTGTGCCCTTCGGTGTGCCGCGGTAGATGCGCACATGACCGCGGATGTGCATCTCCTTGGTTTCCGTATTGTAATCAGCGTCGTCGCCGTAAATGTCCGTGTCGCCAATGTGAATAGAGACATTTTCGTGGGCGGTGGCTATGCCATTGTCGTAATGCGTTCCACCGGTAGCAGTAATTTCCATCGGTTGACCGCCGAGAGATTTATCCGCGACGCCCTGCGCGAGAAGCGCCGGCGAAAGCAGCAGAAAACCTAGAAATACCAGCTTTCGCATCGGGGATGGCGAAGGTACTGCGCAGGGCGGAAGTTGCAAAGACTAAACGGGTTGGGTGTCTGGATCAGAGGGCTAGCGCCAGACCGGCCGCTTGCTGATTTAACCCACAAGCACAGACGATGGCGCGTTCGGCGTGAAAGTCTTTCGTGCCCGGAAGCCTTCGCGTCTTCAAAGCCTCCGCCGCGCAAATCACCTGCCAGAGCGCCGATGCGCCGACGCTTTCTCCCAGTGCAGATTTGATGGAGTAGGTTTGTGCTTGCGGCGCGAACTCGGAGATGGC
>JALZAX010000281.1 GCA_030948055.1 Verrucomicrobiota bacterium
CGCTCAAAACCGAACTGTTCGCTCTTTTGATCCCGGCTGAGTAAACGCAAGCTAATCGACTCGCCGTTGACCGTCGGAATGGTGGAAACGCGCACGTCGATGTTCTGCGTGTTCGATTGCAAATTGATGCGCCCATCCTGCGGCAAACGGCGGTCGGCGATATCCATGTGCGCCATGACCTTCAGGCGAGAAATGATGGCGGACTGCAACAGACGCAACTGCGGAGGCACGGCCACTTCGTGCAAAATGCCATCAATGCGATAACGAATTCGCAGATCGCCTTCGAGCGGTTCGACGTGGATATCGGTCGCGCGTTCCACAATCGCCTCGCGGATGATTTGGTTGACGAATTTTACCACCGACGCTTCCGGATCGTCGGCGTTTAGATCCATGCTCTCTTCCGTGTCCTGCAACGAATCGAGCGACCCTCGCGTCTTCAGAATCTCGTCGAACGTCTCTGCGCCGACGCCGTAAAGCGTTTTCATCGCGCGCAGAATTTGCACACGCGGCACCAAAACCCATTCGACTGGCCGCTTCAGTAATTGCGACGCCAGCTGGCGGCCGACGGAATTGAAAAGATCGTAGGTCGCGAGCACGACCGTATTCTCACGCACTTCCAGCGGCAAAATGTGATGTTGAAAAACGAAACGGCTCGGTAGCAGTGAGAGCGTTTGGCGATCAATACTCTTCGAGTCGATCGCCACCACCGGAACCTGAAAATAATTTCCGATGGCGTTCAGGAAACGGACTTCATCCACCTTCCCCGAGTCGAGCACCTGCGCCGTCCAGGAACCGCCATTCAGGTTCGAGGCAAGCTGCGCTGCTTCTTCGCGCGTTTGAACTCCCGCCGAAAGCAGCAATTCAATCAAGGACTGACCGACTGCCGGATTCACTTATAATTATTCGGCGGAAGATCCGGCGCGGGCAACTGTTTGTCTTCTCCAGCGCGCGGCGGACAATCCGGGCAATCGTCCTCATCGATCTCCGGACCGAAATGGGTCTTGTCGCTCGTCTTTCTCCTCAGACGCTGAAGATCGAGTTTTGAGAGGGAGACTTCCGGTCGCATGAGGATGATCAACTCACGTCGATCCTTGTCCCGATTGGTCTGCCTGAACAAAGCGCCAAGGAGCGGAATCTTGCTCAAAACGGGAATGCCATTCTCCGAGCGGTCTTTACGATCCTGGATCAATCCGCCGAGGATAATCGTCGAGCAGTTAGGGGCGGTCACCGTCGTCTTGATGTAACGCGTGGCGATATTAGGAATGTCGTTGTTATCAACGCGGGTCGTGCCGGCAACGCTGTCGAGCTTTTGCAGGATGTCGAGAGTGACCTCCTTCTCGGAATTAATCAGCGGGACGACTTCCAACTGTAGCGCGATTTTCTTGAACTGAATATTGGACTGCTGCGCCAGACCCGTATTGATAATGCCGCCACCGCTCGCGTTGCTGATTGTGCTCACCGGCACCGGAATCTCCTGCCCGGAAGCGATGATCGCCTTTTTGTTGTTGCTCGTGAAAACGGTCGGCCGCGAAATCGTTCGAAAACGGCCCGTCGAATGAAGCGCTTTAACAATGATGTTCAGATTTGATCCTGTGTGGAGGAAGATATTCGTCCCGCCAGTAGCCGCCGCCGTGGCTAACGCGCTGAAACCGCCGAGGGAACCCGCTTGCAGGAGCGGGGCGCCGGTGTTGCGAGCAAATCCGGCCCCGGCAAGTCCATCGTCACTGTGGACGAGCTTTTGCTGTAGATAATCGATTCCAAATTGCTCGTTGTTATTCAACTGCAGCTCACCGATCACAGTACTCAGCGCCACCTGAGGGGCGCTTACATCCATCTCATCGAGAATTTTCGTCACCTTCACCACCACCTCGCGATTTCCGAGAATGATGATCGTGTTCGACCGCTGATCCGCGATGATCTTGGCGTTCCCGATCGTTACCGCTTTCGGACTGGTATCGACGGCCTGCGTGGAAAGTTCCTCGGAAAAACCCTGTGCGCCGCCCGCGCCGGAGGAACCGTATTCGTTGGTTGATGCACTCGTGCCATTCAAACGATTTCGTTGCTGCTGTTGTGGTTGCTGCCCCGGCGGCTGATTCGGATTGGCAGCGCCTTCGCCGGCCTGATTGCTGCCCGGTTCCTGCAACGCCTGCACGATGACCGGCAAAACATCTGCGGCAGAAATGTAGCGCAGCGGACGCGATACCGGCTTGGCGAAATCAACATTGGCATCAAACTCCGCGATCAATCGCCTAACGAATGGCATGTTGACCGGTCGGGTAATGACGTGAATGCGATTGGTCCGCACGTCCGCCGCCAGTTTGATTTTGCCAATGACGACCGAATCTTCCGAAAGCGCGGTTAATGATCCTAGATCCGGTTCGTAGGTCGGTTGCTGCGGCGGCGCGGGCGTTCCCGGCCGAACATTGCGTACGCCGCCGGCCACCGTGGTCTGCGGCTGATTTCCTTTTTCGAAAACGTCCTTCAGCATGTCGACGACTTTGCTGGCGTCCGCGCGTTCCAGCTTGATGAACTCGCTCACTACTTCCGCGGGCGGAATGTCGACCTGGTTAATGATGTTAACCAAACCGCGAATGACGCTGGAATTTTCCGTGACGAGAATGCTGCCCGATTTCGGCAGGGCAAGGAACGAAGTGTAGGGCTGCGGCGGCGAAAGATACTGGCCGAGGACCTGTTGCAATTCCGTCGGATCGGCGAAGCGAAGTTTGAATAGAAAACTGATGACGTGTTCGCCCGGCGGAATGAGCGATTCATCCGAAATAATTGGCACCCCCGCATTGCGCGGATTTTTTCCGGTGCCGATCACCTTCACCAAATCGCCGCCGGCCGGGACGAGCGAGTAGCCGTTCATGAGCAGGTTAATCTCGATGATGCGAATCGCTTCCTCGCGCGGGATCGGCTTGGCGATGAAGATGTTCACCTTTCCCTGCACGAAGTTATCCATGACCAACTTCTTGCCCGTCAGCGTTTCGTAGAGGCGCAGCACATCGGCTACATCGCTATTCGGATATTGCAGCGTCACCATGTCAGGCGCGCCGGCCGGGGCGGGACCGGCGGGAGCGGCCGCCGCGATGTTCGTGGCCGCGAAGTTAGTGTTCGGCGGCGGAGGCTCTTGCCCGCGCGCCAGCCCGACGAGAAAAACCGCCAAAGACAAAATGAGGGTGCGGAGCACGGGCCCTATGTAACGATATATAGGAAAAAGAATCAACTGCGTGGGACGAACCGTATCATCGATGTGACCGAAGCGAATCAAAAACAGCACCAAGCAGGCCACGGCTTGGATTGGTTAGACTGCGCTCAGACGCGAAAGAATTTTCTCGTGAATACCATCGAAGCCGCCATTACTAAAAACCACGACAATGTCTTTCGGCCTAACGAGTGGTAAAAGTCGATCGACGATGTGCGCTGCGTCTTTCTCGTAGAAAGCTGGACGGCCGGAATCGGCGATCGCCCTAACGACAGCTTCCGGATTAAGTCGCTCGCCTTCGGGTAACTGATCCAGCCGCGCCACCTGAGAAATGAAAACGCCGTCGGCTAATTTCAACGCATCCGGCAACTGCTGCTGAAAAACCGCGCGCCGGGTTGTGTTCGAACGCGGCTCGAAAACCGCCCACAGTCGACAACCAGGAAAACGATGACGCAACGCCGTCAACGTTTGCGCAATCGCCGTCGGATGATGACCAAAGTCATCGATCACTTTTACGCCGCCGGCTTCGCCGCGAATTTCCTGCCGACGCGCGATGCCTTTGAAACTCGTTAGGCCTTCGCGAATTTTCTCCCAGGATGCGCCGTAAAAGCGCGCCGCGGAAATCGCCATGGCCGCGTTGCGCACGTTGAACTCGCCGATCAATGCCACTTCGAATTCTTCCTCGCCTAACGAGAACTTCGATCCACTCTCCGAATAGCTAACGTCGCGGATTTTTTCGGCGCAGTTCTCAGAAAATCCGATCTCGAC
>JALZAX010000282.1 GCA_030948055.1 Verrucomicrobiota bacterium
GCCTTGGCTATTTCCCATAAGGTCGCACCATCGCGCTTCTGGCGATACTTACCAAGTTGTTTCGGCGATTCGTTGCGCGAACTCTTAGCTAAGGCCTTCCCTTATCCGCAACTACGCGAGCGCTTAGCGAGTAAGGCAGGCGAGCCCACTCCAACTAGGACATAGCTACTGGCTCGGGTGCCTCGTTTGAGTGTGAAATACCTGAGGGCTAAGTCGGGACTGGAGTCGAGACTTATCGCGCTGCTGAACTTAGCCAGCGTTAATCGGACGTGGTTAGGGCAGAATCTTGCCGCTCAGGCCATCAACTCGAACCTTGCTGACCCCTTGGGTCCCGGCCTTGATAATGTCGAGCACCCAGACGGAATGGTCCTTGCCTTTGGTTAACTCACATTTTTTGATTCTGGCACCGGGGAATTTCCGGAGGACAAGGTGCTCGGCTTCGTTTTTGGTGATCTTGCCAGATTGAAGCCGCTCGTTCTCCCGCACCGTGCCTGCGGGGTGGACCGACGGAGCCGCGGCGCCCAAGCCGATAAGAATGGTGAACAAGAAGAGGAGTGATCGTTTCATAGGAAGCTGATGTTGCGTCTGGCTGGTTGCGATTACAAGTCTTCGGCGAACACGCTGCAGCTGCGCTCCAAAAAAGGCGGGCGCAGTTACAAACCCAGCCCGGCTATACCTAGTCCGCCGGTGATCTTGGACATTTCATCCTGTGCCAGTGCCTTGCCTTGTTCGATGGCCTGCTTCACTCCGCTGAGCACGGCTTCTTCGAGAAACTCGACGTCTTCAGGATCGACGATAGCTTTGTCTATCTTGAGCGAAACCACATCGCCGGCGCCGTTAGCTACTATTATCACCTTTCCGCCGGCCGCCTGCACTTCCACGGTTTTATCTTCCAGCGCAGCCTGCGTTTTCTGCATTTGCTCCTGCATCTTCTGCGCCTGCTTCATCAACTTGTTTAGGTTCATAAAATTCGATTCAGTCGGTTAGAGACGTTTACGCCACATCGTGGGCGAACGCGAGTCTATGGATGGAAGCCGATCTGTTTCTGCGCCGGCTTAACTGGAGCGATGAGTTCTTTGATAGCTTCGAAAACAACTGCGAACTGTTCGTCGTATTTTTTCTCGAGCGCTTCGATCTTGCGCGCAAGATCGCGATTCGTGTCCATGAGCCGGCGTAGCTGCACGAAGGTGCGCATGATGGCGATGTTAACTTCAACCGCGCGCGGACTGCGCAATACGCTGGAAAGCATCGCGACGCCTTGCTCGGTGAAGGCAAAGGGCAGCGAATCGGAGCGACGGCGTTTCTGTGATGTGGTCACAATTTGTGACCACATGCCGTGTCTGCCCTTTGATGTGGTCACAAACTGTGACCTCAGCGCATCCAATTCATGGCGTGGGAGGCGGAAGGCAAAGTCGTCCGGAAAACGGGTCTTGTTTCGGCGCATAGCCTGGTTAAGCGCCTTCGTGCTGACACCATAAAGCTTCGCAAGATCAGCATCGAACATCACTTTCTCGCCGCGAATGAAAAAGACGAGCTGAGCAACATTCTCAGGCTTCAAGATTAACGCCATGCGAACTCCTTCCGGCCGTTAGCAGTCGGGTTTGATTTCGCCTTTAAAAATTTCCAGCGCTTCGCGAATGAGCGGATCGTCTTTGAAATCTGGCCGGTTATCGTTCTTCCGGTGTGCTGCTGCTTCCTTCGGCGCCTCCGCCACCAGCCCTTCTTTCAAAATCGTTTTCAAAGTCCACTCACGTCCGCTGATTTCCTTCAGGATCGACTCGAGGAAGTCACGATTGCGCGGCATGGCGATCGATTCCATGGCGGTTTTTTGGTCGGGCGGAAAGCCAAGGAGAAAAGAACGACCCTCGGTTCCTAAAACTTTCGCCGAATCGATCCAGCCTTTGATCAAGGGCCGCCGTTTCTGAATCTGTTCGACTGCCTTTTGCCACAACGCATCCAGGTCTAACGACTCATCAGCCGCAGGAGATTTTTCCGCGACACGGTCGGGCGCGGTTGGTTGTAGCGGCGGTCTATGACCGCCGACCTTCGGCGGAGGACTAGGATTAAGATCGCGAGCAGGAGCAGAAGCTGGCGGCGTTCTGCCATCGCGTAATGCCGACAAATTCTCGATCACTTCATTCAACGTCACTTGCCCCAGCGTTTGAATCGCTTTGATGACCGCGACTTCGAAATGCAACCTCTTGTTAGGCGCCCACTTCATTCGACCTTCCGCACCGGCGAATTGGTCGATCAGTTCCAACAAGCGATCGGTCTCGATCAATGACGCCTGAGTCTCCAGTGCGCTGCGCAATTCTGGATTGAAATCATCCGCGACCGCGTCCGGTTTTACCTTGGAAACAAGCAGGTCGCGCAGATACGCGATCAGGTCGGACATCAGCTTCATCATGTCCTTGCCGTTGCCCGCTTCGCTATGCAGCAACTCGAGCGCTCCCGCGGTTGCGCCGTGCAGAATTTTCTCGGTAAAATTCGCGACCGTTTGCTCGCTGGTAAACCCGAAGATGTTTAACACATCCTGCTCTTCGATTTTTTCGCCGCAAAACGCAACGAGCTGATCGAGCATCGATTCGGCATCGCGGAGTCCGCCATCCGCTCCGCGCGCGATGGCATGCGCGGCCGCGGGCGCGAGCGTGACCTTCTCTTTGCCAGCGATGAATTGCAGATGGTCGGCAATGAGATTCGCCGGAATGCGATGGAGATCGAAGCGCTGACAGCGGCTCAATATTGTCGGCAAAACTTTCTGCGGCTCCGTCGTAGCGAAGATGAACTTCACGTGCGGCGGCGGTTCTTCGAGCGTCTTGAGCAGCGCATTGAAGGCGGCGGAAGTAAGCATGTGCACTTCGTCGATGATGTAGATTTTGAAATGCCCTTTGCTCGGCGCGTAACGAACGTTGTCGCGCAGCTCGCGCACCTGCTCGACGCCGTTATTGCTCGCGCCGTCGATTTCCAAAACGTCGAGGCTATTGCCGCCGGTGATTTCCTTGCACGAATCGCAGACCCCGCAGGGCGTGATCGTCGGTCCGTGAATGCAATTCAGCGCTTTGGCTAAAATGCGCGCGGTGGAAGTTTTTCCGATCCCGCGCGGCCCGACAAAAAGATAAGCGTGCGCGAGACGATTTTGCCCGACCGCATTCTTGAGCGTGCGCACGACGTGCGCCTGCCCGACCAGATCGTCAAACGTCTGCGGCCGGTACTTTCTCGCGAAAACCTGATAACTCACGCGTCCAATCTAAGCGGCGCGTGGCGGAGCGAAAATAGAAAACCGGTTCTTCCGCTTTCGTCTCGACGAAAAGCGCGGCAAACGTGACTGTTTCCCTCGCGCACCCTGCCGGAGCGCGCGATGGATACCGACGGGAAAAAGGAACTTCAGCTCGAAATCGCGCACGTCTTGTTCATAGACATCGTGGGCTATTCGAAAATGCTGATCAATGAGCAGCATGATTCGCTGCAGGAGTTGAATCAGATCGTGCGCGACACGGAGACGTTTCGCTCCGCGGAAGCCGCAGGGAAATTAATCCGGCTTCCGACCGGTGACGGCATGGCGCTGGCGTTTTCCACTACACCGGATGCGCCGGTGCAATGCGCGCTGGAAATCGGCAAGGCGCTGAAGAGCCGCCCCGAAATTCCCGTGCGCATGGGTGTGCACAGCGGTCCGGTGAGCGGAATCGTGGACGTGAACGACCGATCGAACGTGGCCGGCGCGGGCATCAACATGGCGCAGCGAATCATGGATTGCGGCGATGCAGGACATATTCTGCTCTCGAAACGTGTGGCGGAAGATCTGGCGCAATATCGCCAGTGGAAGGCGCAACTGCACGACCTGGGCGAGTGCCAGGTGAAGCACAGTGTAGCGGTTTCGGTGGTGAACCTTTACACCGATGAGGTTGGGAATCCGCAGGTGCCTGAGAAATTCAAACGCCCTGCGACGGAGCCGCTGCCAGCG
>JALZAX010000283.1 GCA_030948055.1 Verrucomicrobiota bacterium
GGTTCTCTATCGACCTGGCGGCTTCCGCTCCCGGTTTTAGAGTTTCGTGAGTGGTTGCCCCGCCGCTTTGTGGCACAAACGGGGTAAATGGTTGGCCAGTTTTGAATTTGTCGTTCGTGCTTGAGTCCATACATTCAAATCGTTTCTGCGCGACTGGAAGCTGTGTCTTTTTAGCTGCCTCTGAATTACGAAGGCAGAATTAGGACCTACGACGAAGCGGGCAAGCGGCTCAGAGGATGTTCCATCTCGGTTGCCACAGGCGGCAGCCGCCAAGATAAGCATTGCGATTAGAGCCGCGTTGAATTCCGCGCGGCAATCTTTCCATTTGTTTCACATTGCCGCCGCCGAGGACGACGTAGTCGGCAATGAAGCTAATCTTCAATTTTTGCACGATATCGAGGGTCTCTTTTTGCCATGCTTTGCGGCCGAGGCGATCAAAACCAATTTTGCCGACAACGTCTTCGATGCGTTCGACGCCCGGGTAAGGCAGGTCGCCTAACTCGAGGGGCAGAATGTTGTTGCCCCAAATTAAAGTGGAACCGAGGCCGGTGCCCAAGCCGAGGAATAACATTCGTTTCCCGGAATAGCTGCCGAGCGCCTGCATGGCGGCGTCGTTGATGATGCGCATCGGTTTGCGTAACGCCTTCTTGAAATCGAAGCGGATCCAGCCTTTGCCGAGATGTTTTGGGTCTTTCAGGATGCGGCCATTTTCGACCGGGGATGGGAAACCGAGCGAGATAGCGTCGAAATCCCAGTCGTCGGTGCTTTTTTTTATCTGCGCGACCAACTCTCTCGGAGTGAGTTTTTTCCCCGAGTCGAACTTCCGTTTTTTTTTGCGCGAGATCATCAGCTTCACGTGTGTGCCGCCGATATCGATGACGAGAATCCTTTTCATTTGCGTTCTTTGCGCGGCGCGGTGGCGATGGGAGTTAATTTGACCGCCGGCGCTTTTTGCGATTCGGCCAATTTTTTCGCCTGTCTGCGCGAGCCTTCGCGAAAATAAAGCTGCGCCTGGTTGCGCGTTTTACCTTCCTCGCAGCGGACGCGGATGTAGGTGCCATCGGCCTGCAGCTCGCGCGCTTTCACGCAATCGTTGACGAAACGCGGTAGGATTTCGTTGATGATTTCGTCGCGCAAGGCCGGGTCTTCCACGGGGAAAGCAATCTCGACGCGGCGGATAAAATTCCGCGGCATCCAATCCGCGCTCGCCAGGTAGAGATCGGGGTTGCCTGCATTTCCGAAATAATAAACGCGACTGTGTTCGAGGAACCGGCCGACGATGCTGGTGACGCGAATATTTTCGCTCAGGCCAGCGATCTTCGGCCGCAGGCAGCAGATACCGCGAATGATCAGCTCGATTTTCACTCCCGCGCACGATGCTTCGTAGAGCTTTTCGATGATCTCCTGGTCAACGAGTGAATTGAGTTTGACGATGATGCGGGAAGGTTTTCCGCCTAACGAGTGGTCGCGCTCCCGCTCGATGAAGGCGATGAGGCGCTTGTTCAAGTCAAAGGGCGCGACCATTAATTTTTCCATCCCCGGATAACTGGCCAGTCCGGTGAGGGTGTTGAAAACAATCGCGACCTCTTCCGTGAGTTTGGGATTCGTCGTCAGCAAACTGAAATCGGTGTAAATGCGCGCCGTCCGGTGATGATAATTACCAGTGCCGAGATGCACATATTGGCGCAGACGGTCGGTGTCGCGTCGCACAATGAGCAACGCTTTGCAGTGCGTTTTTAATCCGACTACGCCGTAAACGACGTGCGCGCCCGCTTCTTCCAGACGACGGGCCCATTGGATATTAGCGGCCTCATCAAAACGCGCGCGCAATTCCACTAGCGCGGTGACTTGTTTGCCGGCGTTGGCGGCATCGATCAGCGCGGCCACGATCGGCGAATCGCCGCTTGTGCGATAGAGCGTGATCTTGAGCGCATAAACCTGCGGATCGTTCGCCGCTTCTTCGATCAATTCGACGATCGGATCGAAGCTTTCGTAGGGATGATGCAAGAGCACATCCTGTTTCCGCATGACGTCGAAGATATTGCCGTGCGGCGGCAGCGCGGGATCGCGCGCCGGTTGAAAAAGTCGGTCGCGCAAATTGGCGAAGGCATCATTGCTCACCAGTGGCGAGAGATGCGTCATGGTGAGCGGGCCATCCAGACGGTAAAGATCAGGTTCGCTAAGACTGAAAAAGTCTAACAAGAGCTGGCGAAAATCTTTCGGGCAATCTGCTTCCACTTCCAGACGGACCGCATTGCCTTTACTCGATCGACGCAATTCCTGCTCGATGCTGCGGAGCAAATTATCCGCTTCTTCTTCGTCGATGTAGAGATCGCTGTTGCGCGTGACGCGAAAGGCGTGCACGCCGTCGAGCAGCAAACCTGGAAAAAGGTCGGCGATGTTTTCTTTGATCAGGTCCGCCAGATAAATGTAATCCCACGGCTCGTCGTCACCTTTGCCCCGCGCCATGAGAATGAGTCGCGGCAAAACGCGCGGCACCTGCACGATCGCGAGCAATTCTTCACCACCTTTCTCAGCGCGCGCGCGGACCAGCAAGTTGTGACTCTTGTTTAGCAGCTGCGGGAAAGGATGGCTGGCATCGACCGCGAGCGGAGTGAGCAACGGAAAAACTTCCTCCTGAAAATAACGTCGCGCCCAACTGGTGCGCCGGGCCGGTAATTCTGCGACGTCGTATATGCGAATGTTGTTTTTCTCCAGCGCGGGCACGAGATCGTTGCGCCAAAGCGAATATTGCGTTGCGACCAGCTCGTGCGTGGTCCGCTGAATGGCGTTGAAAACTTCCGTGGGCGTCAAACCATCGGGTCCGACGTCACTGGTTTCGCTTTCGATCTGCTGCTTAATACCGGCCACGCGAATCTCGAAAAACTCATCGAGATTAGAACTGAAAATAGTGAGGAACTTTACGCGCTCGATCAGCGGCTGCGTCGGATCCTGCGCTTCTTCGAGAACGCGCCGGTTAAATTCGAGCCAGCTCAGCTCGCGATTGATGAAATTTTCCGGCGCAGAGAAACGCGAATGAGATGCGCGGTCGGTCGCGTCCGGCAACGCAACGATCTTGTGCGGCTCGGGCTCGGGGGAAGTTTGTTGTGACTTGGTCGATGGCATCTCGGAGCCTGCGCGGCAACGAGACTATTCGCCGAAAATCCGACCAAATACACCCCGCTTTTCCGTTTTGACCGCGAGGGCAGGCGGCCAGCACTCAACGATTTCGAGTGCGAGGAAACGGAACAGGGTGAGGCGAGCAAACTTTAGATCGAGCCGGAGATTTTTTGCGATCTGGGCGATCGAGCGCGCGCCGTTGAATTGCGACGCGAACTGCGCTTCCGCCACCGTCAACCGTAAACGTTGCACGCGATCGAAACCATCGCGTGTATAAGCCGGGATGGAAGACTGATCGTAATTCGCTTTGTGACCGAGATCCTGAAATTGAATGAAGCGCAAAGTGCTGAGCGCCCAAAAATCGATATCATCTTCGGTCGGAACATCGGCGATGAAATCAGGCAGTTGGTCGCCTTGTTCGAAAATGAAACGAACACGCGGCGCGCTCCAAAGTTGAGCGAACAGTTTCTGGCCGTAATGCTGGACTAGTTGCATGGCCGGCTCGCGCAGGATCAAGTCTTCGCTCGCGAGCGTGATAAAAAGAGGGCGACTTGTTTCGCGTTGTTGCTGACGCGCGTCCGAGACTTTCGCTTCCTCGAGATTAACCAGAGTGATCGGCGCTTCCGCGCAATAGAGTTCCGGATCGCGTGTGGTGACGAGAATGATTTTTCCCTCGCGCGCGAGCAGTTCGACCGGTTCGCGATCCCAGAAGCAACGAAGTGTGCCGGTGAGTTTCTGTTTGCCGATGGCATGCAGCGCCCAATTCAGTGAGAAGAAACTGGTATCGCCGCAAAAATATGCGCTGCCGGAAACGCCCGGCGTTTCGATCGGCGGCG
>JALZAX010000284.1 GCA_030948055.1 Verrucomicrobiota bacterium
AAACATCGCCGCATCGGGAAATGGACCATGCCGATCTGGCTCTATGTTTCGGTCACGGGCGTGCTGGTTTACCTGATGCTTTACAAATGGTGGACGCCGCTGAATCCGCCGTAAACATCACTCGTGCTCCTGCTCGTGATCGTAATCGTGCTCGGCGAGAGCGCTTTTCGATTACGAGCACGATCACGAGTAAGAGCATGAGCAGGAATCTTGCACTGCTCGGCGGGATGATGTTTGATCTGACGGCGAGAGAACGAATCTATGGTCACGATCGCGACGTTTAACGAGGCGGCAAAGGCAAAGCATCTCAAGAACCGCTTTCAGCAGGCCGGCGTGAAAGCCGACATTCACAATGAAGCGCGGCTGCAAAAAGTGGTGGGCGCACAACCGCTCGCAAACGCGAAGGTGCTGGTAGAGGAGGATGAGTTTGAAAGGGCCAATAAACTTTTGCACGAATGGGAGACGAGCGATCCCGATGTCGGCGCAGCCATTCGTTGTCCGCAATGTGGCTCGCCCCGCATCGAATATCCACAAATGACGCGGAAGTTCCTCACTCCCTGGCTGGCCACTATTCTCTTCGCGCTAAAAATTTTTCCGAAAGAATTTTACTGCAACGATTGCCACAATACCTGGCCCGGGCCCGGCGAGGAAAATATCTAGCCTGGCGCGCCCGACCCGTCGTCGCGAGCAAACTGAAAAATCGTGGCTAAAGTGTCGGGCAGCGGATTCTGTCCCTCCCGATGAAATGGCTCTTCGCGTTATTGCTGGCAGTAGTGATTTTCGGAAGCGCCGCGTTCTTTGGTTACCACATCATCGTCAAGCCGGAGATGGCCGTACGCGCGGAACAACGCGGCGAAGTCCAGGAAGAACCGCAAGCCGACGCAAGTTTGCCGGAATTTCAGGCAGCGGCAAAATTGCGGCAGGATGGAAAACTGGCTGAGGCGCGCTCAGCCCTGACGGCTTTTCTGCAAAAATTCCCCAATGGTCTGCACAGCGAGGAAGCCAAAGACTTGTTAGGCGATGTGAACATGGACATCCTGCTTTCCAAGTATCCTTCGCCGGAGAAACAGGAATATGTAGTGAAGCGCGGCGATGTTTTGGCCCGCGTGGCCATGAAAACCAAGACGACGCCCGAGCTGATCATGCGTACGAATAATTTGAACGGCATCATGCTGCACATCGGCGAACGGCTCTTCATTTCGCATCCGGAGTTTTCCATTTTCATTCAGCGCAAAGCGCAAACCGTGACGCTGCTCGACAAAGGAAATTTCTTTAAGCGCTATCGCATTCGCACGGAAAAACTTCCCATCACGGCCAGGCAAATGCCGCGCATCACCGCAAAGGTCGCGGAGGTGCAAGCATGGCGCGACGGCAAGCGAGTCGGTTTCGGAAGCAAAGAATATCACGGCAGCGCACGTTGGATTCGCCTAACGACACCAGGATACGTTCTCTATCCCGAGGCCGAAGCGGGCCGCCCGCCGCCCGGAGGTGTGCCGCCGCCGCCGAATGGCCTGGGCATGGCGGTCTCGGAAGTCGAAGAACTGAGCGGCCTTGTCAACAGCAAGACCGCTGTCACCATTACTGATTAGGATGCCGTGATTAACCCATCTTCCATGGAGATTCAGCCGCTCGATTTCGAAAAACCGATTCTGGAATTGCAGCGCCGTCTGCAGGATTTGAAGAATCATTCCGACGAGCACGAGATCGATTTCGAGACCGAAGTCGATTCGATGGAAGCGAAGATTCGCGAGACCCGCCGCGAAATTTACGACAACCTGAGCGCGTGGCAGCGGGTGCAAATCGCGCGGCATGTGCAGCGCCCTTTCGCGCTTGATTACCTCAGTCGTTGCTTCACCGATTGGATCGAATTGCACGGCGATCGACTTTTTGGCGATGACAAAGCGATGCCGTGCGGCCTGGCGAAAATTGGCACCACGCGCTGCGTGGTCATCGCGCAACAGAAAGGCCGCGACACGAAAGAAAATGTTATGCGCAATTTCGGCTGCGCTTATCCGGAAGGTTACCGAAAAGCGCTGCGACTGATGCGCATGGCGGAGAAATTCAAGTTGCCGGTGATTGCCTTAATCGATACGCCCGGCGCGTATCCGGGCATCGGTTCCGAAGAGCGTCACATCGCGGAAGCGATCGCGGTCAACTTGCGCGAGATGATGAATCTGCAGGTCCCGATTATCGCGGTTGTTATCGGTGAAGGTGGATCGGGCGGCGCGCTCGGCATCGGCGTGGCCGATCGCGTCATGATCATGGAAAATGCCTACTACTCCGTGATCAGCCCCGAAGCGTGCTCGGCGATTTTGTGGAAGGATCGCCGTCACGCGCCGGAAGCGGCCGAGGCACTGAAACTCACGGCCGAGGATTTGATGAAACTCGGCGTCGTCGATGAAGTCGTGGCGGAACCCGAAGGCGGCGCGCATCGCGATCACGACTCAGCCGCGGCACGCCTTGGCAGTGCGTTGCGGCGGAATCTCGAACGCATCACTGCACTGTCCGTCGATGAGCTGCTAAAAAAGCGCTACGAAAAGTTTCGCAAACTCGGCAACTTCGCCGAAGGCGCGGAAGCTTAGTGCACCGGTTGATGCTCGGCTCGATCTGACGGCTGCGCATCGGCAGCGCCGGCGCCATCCGCTTCGGCGCGTTCCTTGAGCGCGGCTTTGCGACTCAATTTCACGCGGCCCTTATCGTCGATGCCGATGCATTTTACCCAGATCATTTCGCCGATTTTCGCGACATCTTCCGTTCGCTTGACACGGAAATCCGCCAACTCGGAAATGTGCACGAGCCCGTCTTTACCCGGGAAAACTTCGACGAAGGCGCCGAATTCTTTCACCGAAACAACTTTGCCGTGATAGGTCTGGCCGACTTCGATCTCGCGCGACATGCCGCCGATGATTTCCTTTGCCCGCGCCATCGATTCCGGATTGTTCGCGTAAATGTGCACGGAGCCGTCGTCTTCGATATTAATCTCTGCGCCGGTTTCGGCGACGATGCCTTTGATCGTTTTGCCGCCGGGTCCGATAAGGGCGCCGATTTTCTCGGGATTAATTTTTAGCGTCTCGATCCGCGGCGCATACTTGCTCAAATCGGCGCGCGGTTTGTCGATCGCGGCGTTCATCAAACCAAGAATCTTCGTGCGCGCTTCTTTCGCGCGCATCGTCGCCTCGGCCATGATTTTGTGGCTCACGCCCGGGAGTTTCAGATCGAGCTGGAAGCCGGTGATGCCTTCGCTCGTTCCGCAAAGTTTGTAGTCCATGTCGCCGAAGTGATCTTCGGAACCGATGATGTCGGTCAGCAATTCGTAGCGTTTCATTTCGCCGGCGTCGGTCTTTTCGGTGACGAGGCCGACGGAAATTCCTGCGACCGGGGTTTTGATCGGAACGCCTGCGTCCATCAACGCCAGCATGCCGCCGCAAACGCTCGCCATCGAAGTCGAGCCATTAGACTCCATCACTTCACTCGAAATGCGGATGGCGTAGCGGAAATTATCCGTGCTCGGAACAACCGGTTCGAGCGAACGCTCGGCTAACGCGCCATGACCAATTTCACGTCGGCTTGCGCCGCCGGTGCGTCCAGTTTCGCCGACGCTGAATGGCGGGAAATTAT
The DNA here is from genome assembly GCA_030948055.1 of Verrucomicrobiota bacterium. GTDB lineage: Bacteria > Verrucomicrobiota > Verrucomicrobiia > Chthoniobacterales > UBA10450 > JACCTI01. Next base: position 3,619 of record JALZAX010000284.1, read on the forward strand.
AATGGAGCAGGAAGCTCTTCGAAGTGACACCACCACCGTAGGCGTCGATGTTCTGCGCTTCTTCGATCGGCGCTAACGTGACAAGCGCGAGCGCCTGCGTTTCGCCGCGTTGGAAAATTGCGGAACCGTGCGCGCGTGGAAGCACGCCGACTTCGCAAGTGATGTTGCGTAAATCCTGATAGCCGCGGCCATCCATGCGCTTCTGTTTGTCGAGCACGCTGATGCGGAAAGCTTTTTTCTGCACGTAATCGAATGCCTGCGAAATGGCGAACTTGTCGGCCTCGGGAAATTTCTCGAGCACCTTGGTTTTCACTTCTTCCTTCAACGCATTGACTG
>JALZAX010000285.1 GCA_030948055.1 Verrucomicrobiota bacterium
GCTATCGTAACGGAAACGGATTCCTCCGCTGGCCGGTCTGCTCCACCAAGGCCCAGAGCATCGATGAAATCTGGGAGCGCGCGTTTATTCCGTTACGCCGTTGGGTAAACCAAACCGCCATCTGCGTCGCCGCCGAAGTGCAACGCGATTATCGCAACTTCCGACTCGAGCGCGGCGTCGTCACTTACGACGATCAGATCGCGCTCGCCGATGAACTCCTGCAACATCCGGAAGCGGCGCGCCGCATTCGCCAGCTCGATCCCATCGTCATTCTCGACGAAGCGCAGGATACCGATCCCGCTCAATTTTCCGTTCTCCTGGAAATGACGCGACCGCCCGACGCGCCCGGCCGCTGGCTCGAAACAAAAATTGATCCGCCGCGGCCCGGACGTTTTTCGATGGTGGGAGATTTTCAGCAATCGATCTACCACGACCGCGCAGACCTCGCGCACTACCAGCGCGTGCACGACGCGCTCCTGAGTGCGCAAGCCGGCGAGGCAGTTACCTTTTCGGTCACGTTTCGGCTCGATCAAAAACAACTCAAATTCGTCAACGACATCTTCGGCGAAATTCTGCATGGAATCGACGGGCAGGTAAAATTCGTGGAGCTGGAGCCGCGGCCGCTGGTTCTCCCCGGTCAGGTGATTCGTCTTTCCCTTTCGGCGGAACTTCTCGGCGGAAAAGAGAAACTGAAAGATCGCCAGATCGCGCGCATCGAAGCGGACGAGCTGGCCAGCTGGTTAAAAAAACATGGCCCGGAGAAGTTGCGCGCAAGCAGTTGGCGCGACGTCGCCATCCTTTGTCCGCGCAAAGATTGGCTGCGCACGATGGCGATTGCGTTGCGCAGAATCGACCTGCCGGTCGAAGTGCAATCGGAGAGCGATCTGCAAGCCGACCTGCCCGCCTACGCGTGGCTGACCGCGCTGTGTATCATCATGGTTGAGCCGCGCAATCACTACGAAATCGTCGGCGTTTTGCGTGAAGTTTACGGCGTCTCCGATCACGATCTCGCCGTTTTTTCGGATGGAATCGGTTCGTGTTTTCAAATCGAAAAGCCGGTCGCGGCGGCGGGTGTTGTCTCTTCCGTTCTCGCTGAGCTCACGATTTTGCGGGCCGAGTTGCTGCAGTTGCCGCTCTTCGCGGCCATCGAAGAACTCGTTAGGCGAACGGCTTTACGCGCGCGCATCGCAGCGCTGCCGGCCGACGATTTCAAGGAACCACTCGCTGATCTCGATACACTTCTCACTCTGGCCGCTTCCTCGGCCGCGACCGGCGCGACTCTGGCCGATTTCGCCGAGCGCCTGCGTTCCGAATTGGAACGTCCGCGCCCGGTGCGTCTCTCGGATCAAAACGCCATCCAATTAATCACCGCGCAAAAAGCGAAAGGCTCGGAATGGGACGCGGTCGTCGTTCCATTTCTCGCTCGTCGAATCACTGGATTTTCGCCGCGTTATCCGTCGATCATCCGCAAGCCGGGCACGGATGAAGTAATCGCCGCCTTGCATAAGGAAGATCGCGAAGCGGAAATCAAAGAAGCCAACACGCTCGCCCGCCGGCAGGAAATGGAGCGCCTCCTCTACGTCGCACTTACTCGCGCCCGCCGCACGCTCGTGCTCGCCTTCGATCGCGCGCTTTTCTCACCTGTGCACGATCGCCTCGCAGCTGATTCGCAGCTCAAGTATCTCCGCGGCGATAAAGGCGAAACAAGTTGCGTAGCGTTCGACGCTTTGGCGGACAACGCCGAGGCCTGCGCGGAAACATTTGCTAACGAGGAGAAAAACACTGACGCACTACCAGGTCTCGCCGCCCTCACTCCGCTCGACGAAGCGTTGTTGACTCGCGCCCGCCAGCGCGCGGCCAAATTCATTCGCAAACAAAACCCAAGCGGCTACGACGAGCCGAACGAATTGCCGCTCGAAGCTGCGACAAACAAGACAGTCGCTCGCTCGTTAGCAGACACACCGGCCACGCTCTACGGAAGTTGGTGGCACACACTCTTCCAACACTTCCCTTGGAAATCCGATCCCGCGCAATGGCAAAACGCCTTCGAAGCCTTGCAGCCAAGTTCGCCGGATGCAAAACGCTCCGCGCGCGAATGGCCGCTTCTGGCCAAGGCGCTACGCGAATCGCCGCTCACGCAATTTCTGCAACGCCCGCACGCCATCGTGCACACAGAGTATCCCTTGCTCTGGCCGATCAACGATGACAGTTGCCTCGAAGGCGTGATCGATTTTCTGCTCGTCGATCCCGAAGCGCGACGCTGTTTGCTGCTCGATTGGAAAACAAATCGCCTAACGAGTCGTGAAGATGGAAAAATTCGTGCACGTTACCTCTCACAGATCGCAGCCTATTGGCGCGCGATCACTGTCATGACAGGATTCGAAGTGGAGGCTGGGCTGTTTTCCACCACGCTGGGGAAGCTGTTGTTGTATCAGACCGCAGAGCTCGAGGCCGAATGGAAACGCCTAGAGAAACTGCCTTCTGACGACCTGCGGACCTTCATCGCACCAGACGGGAATTTGGTTGATATTGAAAGCCGTGATGCAGAATAGCGGGATGCGTTTGCTGCGCGCTTTGCTTTTGCTGTCGTTAGGCAGCGCGTTTTGCGTGCAAGGCGCGAGCGCAAAGCAGCTGAGCCTGGCAGGAGCCATTGCCCTTGCGAAGGAACAGAATCCCGAGATCCTGATCGCGCGCAAACAAGTGGAAGCGGCGCGCGGTGGCCGGATCGAAGCGCGCTCCGGTTATCTGCCTTCGGTTTCTTCCAGCGGACTTTTGCGCAAGCGCGCGGAGCAGGAGCAATCGCGTTTGCGGAGCGATGATTACAACGCGCAGATTCGCGTGCAGCAAAATCTTTATTCCGGCGGCGCGGTCAAAGCGCGCAATGCCATGGCGCGTTTGCTGGAGGAGAAACGGCAGCTCGAGCTCGAGGCGGTGACTGATCGCGTGCTGATGGATCTGCGCGTCAGTTATTACGAAGCCCTGCTCAATCACGCTAAGGTCGATGTGCGCGAACAATCAGTGCGTGTGATGCGCGATGAATTGAAGGCGCAGAAGGAACGTTTCGTTGCCGGCACGGTCGGGGAAATCAATGTGCGCCGGGCGCAGGTTTCGCTGGCGAACGAAGAGCCGGAGCTATATCAGGCGCAAACCAATCTGCAAAATTCCTATCTGCGGCTGAGCGAAGTTTGCGGCCTAACGAGTGGTAAACCGGCCAGCGTCGCCCTCGTGGAAGCGACCGATCGCCTGCGATATCAGCCGCTTCATCCCGATCTGAACGAATGTCTGGCCTACGCCTCGCTGCATCGTCCGGAAGTTCGCAGCCGGGAAATCGACGTCGAAATCGAAGAGAAACAGTTAATCATCGACCAGAGCGAACAGAAACCGCACGTCGAAATTTTTTCCGGCTACGAGGTTTACAGCGAACGCGATCCCGACCTCGGTCCGGAGTTTAATCACGGCTACGTCGTCGGTTTGAATGCGAGCTGGCACATCTTCGATGGCCACGCCACGCAGGGACGCATGATCGCGACACGCGCCCGGCGCGAGGCGGCACAAGCCGCGCTGGAGGCGGCGCAGATGTCGGTGCAATCGGATGTGCGCAGCGCCTTTTTCGATTTGCAGCAGGCCGATCGCGTTCTCGAATCGGAGACGCGCAATGTCGAGAACGCCAGCGAAACGTTGGACCTGGCGCGGGGGAATTTGAGCGCCGGCCTCGGCACGCAGCTCGACGTTTTGCAGGCGACGTCCGATATAACGCGGACACGCACGACGCGCTTGAGCGCAATTTATCTGCACAATGCAGCCCTGGCGCGACTCGCGCGCGCCTGCGCACGCCAGCCGGAGGAACTCGGTTTCGCTTCGAAAATGACCGGTGCAGACGAAGCAAAACGTCACGCCCAAGTTTTCGATGTGGCGAGACCGCCTAACGAATTGAACGCGCGATGAAACT
>JALZAX010000027.1 GCA_030948055.1 Verrucomicrobiota bacterium
GTCACGGTGTTCGGACGTTTTTTCACGCCGACGCGCAAAGTTAGATTGGTCTCGGATTCCGGATCGGGGTTTTCCGTCGTCGATGCTTCGGTGATGCCGAAATTCGAGCCATCAGGAATTCCTTCCGGATCAGCGCGCGTCGTTCCGGCATCGAGCGGCGAAACGCCGGCGAAACCCGGACCGGTCGTTTTTGCCGGAGGCGCCACGCCCATTTTTAATTTCATGTCGGCCAACTCCCACAGCGCACCGGCCGATGGGCCAATGTCGGCGATCTTTCGCCAAGTCTCGTTAGACCGGTCGAGCGAGCCGATCGATTCGTAGATCATCGCCATTTCTGCGAGGACATTCGCGTTTTTCGGATCGCGCTGTGAGGCATCCTGCAGACGGGCTAGTGCGTTGTTCGTGTCGCCCTGTTCGCGCAACTGCGTCGCTTCTTTTAAGAGACGCTCCGCGACGGAGAGGGCGGCGTTGCTCGGAGTTGATTGCGCCGTGGTTTGAGCTGGTGGCGCCGCCGTCGCCGCAGTAGTGGGGGCGGCCGGCGTCGGCGTGGAAATCACAGCAGCCGCAGTGTTCGCTTGTCGCGCGGAGCGAGCTTTCGCGACAAAATGCCAGCCAACAGCGAGGACCTCGGCCGCGCCGAGCACGGCTACCATGGCAAAGGCGATCGAAATAGTCTTGTCCGACCGCATCGGCGAGAAAATCGTCACAGGCATCTGTGCTCTTCGTTTAATCGCACCCGGCGAGCCGGTCAAACGCTCCGGCTCAGCGCGAGATGTCGTTCTGGCTGAGAATTTTGAACCCTTCCCCCAGCAAAACAGAGGACGCGCAGTCCGCATCGTCCACATGCAGGGCGAGGGCGCAGAATCCGCGGGGCCGAATCAGCAGCGGGTAGGTGAAATGGACGTTCACTTCGGCCATAAGTAATGCGGCGAGCAATTTGCCCAATTCCTCCGCGACCTCTTTCATTTCCACGACCAGCATTTCGCAATGGCCAAAGGGGATGGCGTGATCCTGAAAGAGTCGCTCCACCAGATCCGGATCGCTCACCATGATGCGCGCGATCGCAGAGTCGGTCGATTCCGCAATGCTCAGCGCAATCACGTCGGCATGATGCTTAGTGAGCAGCTTCACCACTTCGAGCATTGCGCCAACTTTGTTCGCCAGGAAAATGGAGAACTGGCGGACGCGCGGTGCGTCCATCTTAGAGGTGGTTTCGGGTAAATCGAGAGCCATGGCAAGTGCGGCCAGTCGCACTGGGCGAGCGAAACCGTCGCGCACTATGTCATTCGACTGCTTTTCTTGGCAAACGGATTCTTGGTCGAAAAGGCTTCATCGACTAGAATGAGCCGATGGACCGGTCAGCGCGTTGGCACATTTTTTTTGGCGTCATCGCCTTTCTGCTGGTGCAGGGAAGTCGTGCGGCCGACTCAGTTCCCGGAGAACTACTGATCAAATTCCGAACTGATTTATCCCTGGCCGAGCGTAATTCTGTCTTAGCGCGCCGCGGTGCGGAAATTATTCATCGTTTCTCTACTCTCGGCATCGATCATGTCCGCCTGACGAATAGTCGCGGGCTCCGGACCGACGCCGCCAGTTTTGCCAGCGAGAGCGACATTCTCTACACGCAGCCCAATTATATCCGACATATCAACGCCGATCCGCCGCCGAACGATCCACAATGGTTGAACGGCAACCTGTGGGGCTTGGAGAAAATTGGTACCACGGCCGTGTGGCGAGATTTTACTACTGGGAGCGGCAACGTCGTGATTGTCGATATTGACACTGGCGCCAATTACAATCACGCGGACTTGGCCGCTAATATCTGGGTCAACGCTGGGGAGATTGCCGCCAATGGTATCGACGACGACGGGAATGGCTATATCGACGACGTTCATGGGATCAATACCGCCTATGGCAACAGCGATCCAATGGATGAGGTCGGGCACGGGACGCACACCGCCGGAACACTCGCCGCCGCGGGGAACAATGGCATCGGTGTGGTAGGCGTGAATTGGAAGGCGCAAGTTATTCCCTGCAAGGCTTTCAATAATAATGGTGATGCTACGGATGCCGCACTAGTTCAGTGCTTCGACTACGCTATTGCTCTCAAGCAACGTGGCATAAACATTCGCGCGACTAACAATAGCTACAGCGGCCCACGCGAACCTAACGATCCTTTTCCTTATGCCTTAAAGGACGCTTTTGACCGCGCCGGAGCTGCTGGCATCGCCAATGTCTGTGCGGCGGGAAATAATGGGGCAGATAACGATGCTTCTCCGCACGACCCGGCCAGTTTCGACTCGTTAGGTAATATAGCAGTAGCTGCCTCCGATGGCTCTAACAACGTCACAGGGTTTACCAACTATGGAGCAGTGTCGGTCGATTTAGCCGCGCCCGGTGTTGATATTATCAGCACAAGGCTTGACGCCTACGGCATCCTTACCGGAACAAGCATGTCTTGCCCGCACATAGCAGGCGCGGTCGGGCTCTTGGTGGACTTTCGGCCGGACTTATCAGTGGCAACTATCAAGAGCTTGATCCTGAATAATGTTGATGTCCTTCCACAATGGATAGGCAAGGTTGTGTCGGGTGGCCGGCTTAATCTCTACAACACCATGCAATCTGCTGCTTTTGGGCAGCAGCCCTTTTCAGTCTCAAGTGTTAGTCGTCCTGATGAAACTACGGCGCAGCTTAGTTGGTCGTGCGCTCCAGGTCTGCGCTATCAAGTATCCGTAACGACTAACCTAACGAGTGCTTTTGCGCCCTTGGATTTAGTCCTGACCGCTCCGCCCGGGCAGACAACCATGAGTTATACTGACATGACGGCGGCCGGGGCGCCAAGGTTCTATAAAGTAGAAACAGTTCCTTAGCATGCCTGACCCAGCCAGCATCATCCCTGCCTCGCAGCCGGCCGATCTTACCACGCTTTCTCAGGTGAAAGGATTAGCTCTGGCAAAGCCGCTGGCCTTTACGCCTGGGGTGCCGGAAGCAGAGTTTAAGACTCACTTTCCTTTGCCCTACCAGGTGCGAGCGGTAACTATTTACGAGGCGCAGCATCAAGGCTGGCCGACCGATAGGAGCTACTGGCAATACCTCGAACCCTTTCGCTACGTCTCGGTTAAATGGGGCCCGATCGAAATCCCGAAAGGCTCTTATACCGATTTCGCCAGCGTCCCGCCTAGGCTCCACTCCGTCATCGACGATGACTCACCGATCATCCTCTTTCCTTCCGCGCCGCACGATTTTCTCTTTAACAAGCGTGCTGACAAGAACAACACGCGTGGTTGGATAAACGACTCCAGGCAGCTAAGTCTGACGGAAGTGAACCATGTTCTAACAGAAGCCATGGCAATCTGCGGCGCCGATATCCTGACGCGCAACGTAGTCTTCGCCGCCGTCGAGCTGGCCAACGAAAGCATTCGGGGAGAGTTCCGCCACTAAGTAGGATGTACTGGCGGTTAGGTCAGTTACTGGTTAGGCAGGTTCTCCAGCCTAACCAGTAATGTAGTGATCCTAGTGCTTCTCGTCTTTTTCCTTCGACTCCTCGTGCTTACCTTTCATCTTCCCCTGGGCGTCGAACTTCATTCCCCATTCCTTACCGTCCTTCTCGATGACAGCTTCGTAATCTTTCCCTTCCTTCTCCCAGCGCATGATTTTGCCACCTTTGGCTTCTTTCTCGGCTGATTTCTGCACCGCTGCTGGAACTTGAGAAGCCTTCAAGTTCTCCTCTTTGTGTTCCTTGGCGAATGACAACGCGGGTAATGAAAGCGCCGCGACAATAACTGCTGCGATTGATGTTTTGATTTTCATAGTTTGATCCTTCGTTTCGATTCGGCGCTCCACGCCTGTTTGCGTGTGTTTACTGGAACTGATCGCGCGTCCAGAACGTTACGAGCAATCCGCCGGTAATAATGAGAGTTCCTCCCACAAGGATCGGAAGAATCGGCCAGCTGCGGAAGAAGACGAAGTTAATGATCTGCCAGACGACAAACAAGGTGGCGATATAAAGTCCGACGACTTGCCGAAATTCCACCGGCGCCAGATTGAGAGAAAATCCGTAGCCGAAGAGCAAGCAGGCGCCCGCCAGCATTAACAAGAGGCGAATATAACTCCCTGGTGATTGTAAATCGACAAGCGGACCAGCGCGTCACCGGTGCCCTCAGTCGTGCCGCACCAAAGCGTTGAAGAGATCGCCGACGATGTTGAGCGCCAGAATGATGAGTGCCAGGCGAATGCCCCAGCGCGATCTTTGCCACAGTCCTACCGAAGCGAAAGCGCGGCTTATTCCGACAACTAGCATGAGCCAGACAGATAGCTGACCGATGGAATGAAAGGCCGCGCGGCTCTCGGGATTGAAGCGCCAAAGAGAATCGAGCGCGCTTCCGGGGAACAGTAACAAGAAGACGGTAAGCGCGCACATGGTGGCGCCAAACGCGAAGAAAGCTGCCATTAACCTGATCATTCCAAGAGGGTAAATATATCGCTCTTCAATAGCGCCTTGACCCAGCGAGCCGGCTAGAGGAGCGAGCTACTCTAGGTCTCGCTTGTGTGCGGCGGCAGAAGGATCATTCGAGCGAATTGCAAGGCACCGAGTGCCAGCTGGAAAATGATGGCGGCATAGAAGAACGAGAAAACACCTGAGACCAAAGCATTGTAAACCTGCAAGAGACCGACTGCGGTGCCGACGACCCCGGCCAAATAGAAGAAGTAACGGTAGCTTCCCAGGTTCTTAATTACCGGCGGCCCTAGTTCTGACAGGCGTCGCCGGGTCAACCAACTAACAGAAAGGATCAAAAGGAGCGAGAACCCGCTGCACCAATGCCAGAGGGAAACCGGGACTGGTTTGATCGTAAGCAGCAGCATGCCGAACAAACAAGCGAAGAGGGGAGTGAGCGCATTGCTCAGCAAAAGCCACAAACGATACTTATCCAGAATCGACCACTCGTGCAGCTGCCTGCTCCGAAAGGCCACGACCACTCCGGCAAATCCGGCCAGGGCCACTGCGATCTGGGCGGCCGCCGGCAAGGCTTCACCTGGTTCCATCGGCTAGATTAGATAGGATTAAGGCGACGCGAACAAACATTAGTTCGCCCTTAGTCACCTAATGCGCCGGATCTCCGTTGCCGAGTACCTACGGCTTCGACTCGATCTTTTTGTGGAACCGATTGCGGCCTGAGCCTTCTTCGAAGTCTTCAAAGGCCTTGGTATTCGTTTTGTAGTATTGCTGATGATAAGCCTCGGCCGGGTAGAACTTCATTGCCGGCAGGATCTCAGTCACGACCGGTTTGTCGAACTTGCCGGACCTGGCCAGTTTCTCCTTGGACGATTCGGCGATGCGTTTCTCTTCTTCTCCATCGTAAAAGACGGCTGCGCGATAACTCGGCCCGACGTCGGTAAATTGGCCGTCGGCCTGCGTAGGATCGATTTGTTTCCAATAGATTTCGAGTAACTGCTCGTAGCTTATCTTTCTAGGGTCGTAGGTAACCTGAAGACATTCGCGATACTTCGTCTTCTCGGAGCCAACCAGCTCATAGGTGGGGTTCGGCTCCGTCCCCCCGCTATAGCCTACTACCGTGTTGATAACTCCCGGCGCCTTATCGAAGGGCGGTTGAATGCACCAGAAACAGCCGCCGGCAAATACCGCGGTTTTGTTCGCCGCCTTCTCGTCCGCGGCGAAGATGCGGGCCGGGCTTATATTGGCGAGTAGGAAAACAAGGATAACAACGAAGTGTTTATTCATGCGAGCTACAGAATGCGACAGATCCGATTTGTTGCAATCGATTCACGAACTGAAGCAGCCAAACGCACGGCGTTTCCTCTGTTCATTTAAAGCGGGCGATTTAGATTCGCTCTCCGCATGGACGAAGAAAATGAACTCCTGGCGCATCGGCGCGAAAAACTGGAGCGGCTAAAGGCGCGCGGGGTTGCTCCTTTTGGTCGCGCCTTCCTGACGAGTGGAACGATTGGTGAAGTGCGTGAAAAATTTTCTGAAGGCGCGGTCCTGCGCGCGGCCGGTCGCATCACTGCGCATCGCGACATGGGTAAGAGTCACTTTGTCGATCTGCGCGACGGAACTGGTCGTATCCAAATCTATCTTCAGGGAAAGGAAGTCGACGCGGAGACAATGGAAATCTTCGCGTTGCTCGACATGGGCGATTTCATCGGCGTGGAGGGAACATGTTTCCTCACGAAAACAGGCGAGCCAACCCTGAAAGTTTCGAAGCTGGAAGTGTTATCGAAGTCCCTCCGGCCACTTCCGGAAAAATGGCACGGGCTGCAGGATGTCGAAGCGCGTTATCGCCAGCGTTATCTCGATCTTATAACTAACGAGCAGTCGCGCGCGGTTTTTGAAAAACGCATTCGCATCATGCGCGAAATCCGCCGTTTTTTCGAGGACCGGGGATTTCTGGAAGTAGAGACCCCCATCTTGCAGGCGGTGGCGGGCGGGGCCGCGGCAGAACCTTTTCGCACGCATCACAACGCGCTGGGCATGGATCTTTACTTGCGGATCGCGCCCGAGCTTTACTTGAAACGCCTTCTAGTCGGTGGCTTCAACAAAGTCTTCGAACTCAACCGCAACTTTCGCAACGAAGGTATTTCGCGCAGGCACAATCCCGAGTTCACCATGCTCGAAGCGTATTGGGCTTACGCCGATTTCGAACTGATCGCGGACCTGGTCGAGGAGTTGGTCTGCCATCTCGCGCAAACAGTCGCGGGCTCGCTGCAAGTAGAACACAAAGATGTGGAAGGAAAGGTCACGCGCACCTTAAACCTAACGAGACCTTGGCGACGCGCGCGGTATCGCGACCTCATCCGCGAAATCGATCCGCAGTGGTTTGATTTTACGACGGAGCAACGTCGTGCCCGTTGTGCGGAGCTCGGCGTCGAGATCAATCCGCGCATGGCCGATTACGAAGTGACACAACAGGTTTTCGAGAAGTTGGTTGAGGAAGAGACCTTTGATCCACTCTTTGTAACCCATTGCCCGAAAGAGTTGGTGCCTTTGGCAAAGCAGAATTTGGAAGACGACTCCCTAGTCGATGTTTACGAGCTCATCATCAATGGCCAGGAAATTTCCCCGGGCTACACGGAGTTGAACGACCCGATGGTTCAACGGCAACGTCTGCTCGAACAAGCTGGGGAAGAAACGCAGAATCTCGATGAAGATTTTCTACTCGCGCTGGAACATGGAATGCCACCGGCCGGCGGATTCGGCATGGGGATCGATCGACTCACAATGTTGCTCACGGGCGCGGAATCGATTCGAGATGTTATTTTGTTCCCGTTGCTGAAGCCGAAACAGAATTGAGCCACGGATAAACACGGATTTCACGGATACAGAAATTCAAATCCGTGTTTCATCCGTGTTAATCAGTGGCTGAAAATCATCCGCGCTGTGCTACCTTTCGCCCACATGGAAACGCCACAGATTACTGCCTACGTAAAAACGCAATGCGGCTGGAGCGCAGGTGTCCGCGCCGTGCTCGCGAAATACAATCTTCAATACACCGAGAAGGACATCATTCAGAACCCGGCGTTTCGTTGGGAAATGGAAACAAAGAGCGGCCAACCGCTTTCGCCTTGTGTGGAAGTGAATGGTAAAATGGTTCCGGATGTAAGTGGCGAAGAGCTCGAGCAGTACCTGATCGAAAACAATCTCGTGAGCGAAAACGCGCGGGACGCCGGCGTCCCACTGAACGCACCTTGCAGCGACGAACAGCACGCGCAGCAAGCTGGTGCGGTGAAGTTGAAATTTTAGGGCGAGTGGTTCGCCGCGCTGAGCGGAGCAAATGAAACTCTTCGCACGCGGTGTGTCCTCATCCGGCACAAAACCGAAGCGCAAACGTCGCGTCGGTCTGCTCATTCTGCTGGCCGCGGTTCTCGCGGCCTGTGGTTTTGGTTTGGTTAGCTTCTACGGAATCTGGGCGCAGACTTTCGATCTGAAGCAGGTCGGCGAAATGCCGGAACGCAATACCGTCTTTGACGTCGATGGCAAAATCTACAGCCGTCTCGCGGGCGCGAATCGTCTCATCGTGCCGATCGCGGAAGTATCGCCATTTTTTCTCGATGCCTTGATCGCACGGGAAGACACGCGCTTCTATCAACATGGCGGGCTCGATCCGCGCGGGGTGGCGCGTGCGCTTTTTCGCAACATCACGAGCAGCTCGGTCAAGGAAGGCGCGAGCACGATCACGCAGCAGCTGGCGCGTAATAGTTTGCCGCTCGGCGGACGAAATCTGCGCCGGAAAATGTTGGAAGCGATGGTGGCGTTGCGGCTCGAACGGCAATACAGCAAGCAGCAAATTCTCGAACTTTATGTGAACCGAATTTATTTCGGCTCCGGTTGCTACGGAATTGAAACCGCCTCGCAAGCCTACTTCGGCAAATCAGCCTCGAAGTTGAATCTCTCCGAAGCCGCTCTCCTCGCCGGATTGATCCGTAGTCCCAATCGCTTTTCGCCGCTCAAAAATCCCGAAGGCGCGACCGCGCAACGCAACGGGGTGCTCGATCGCATGGTCGAACTGAAAAAAATCTCCGTCGCACAGGCGCGGGAAGCGCGGGCCGCGCGCGTGACCTCCAATCCGAAACGGATTCCGCAGATTCAGGAGAACTACGCCATGGAAGCAGTGCAGCGTGATTTGAATATCTTGCTTTCGCCGGACCAGATCGATTTCGGCGGCCTCTATATATATACAACGCTCGATCCGACCGTACAGCACGCCGCCGAGCAGTCGCTGGAAGCGCACTTGAGTAAAATCGAGCGTCAAAAAAATTTCCGTCATCCCACGAGGGAAAATTATCGTCCGCCGACCGAAGGCGAAGATTCCGCCATGCCTTATCTCGAGGGCGCGGTGGTCGTGATCGACAACAGCAGCGGGGGCATTCGCGCGCTCGTCGGCGGCCGCGATTTTGCGCAGAGCAAATTCAATCGCGCGATCGCGCCGGCCAATCGTCAGGTTGGCTCGGCCTTTAAGCCATTCGTTTACGCCCTCGCTTTCACCCATGGCCTCTTGCCCGGCGGTTTCGTGAACGACAATCCACTTGAGCCCGGAGAAATTCGCGGCGCGGGCAATTGGTCGCCGGGAAATTCCGACAACACATATAACGGAATTCAGCCCGCCTGGTATGGTCTGGTGCATTCGCGCAACACCATGAGCGTGCGCATCGGCGAAGTGAGCGGTGTCGATGAAGTGCAAAAGGCCGCCATGATGCTCGGGCTAGGCGAAAATGTTCCGAAAGGGCCTGCGACTTACATCGGCTCCTTCGAGACAAACCTGAAAGACCTGACGAGTGCCTACACAATTTTCCCCAACGCGGGCGAGCGCAAGCAATCCTACATCATCGAACGCATCGACGATTCGGATCACCATCCGATTTATCGCGCCGCGCACGTCAGCGCGCCAGGCATCGATCCAAGTGCGGCTTGGATGACGTCTGTATTAATGGAAGATATATTGAAGAGCGGAACCGCTGCCGCTGCGCGCAGTTCGTTAGGCTTCAAGTTACCCGCCGCGGGAAAAACCGGCACGACCAACGACTTCAAAGATGCGTGGTTCGTCGGTTACACCAGCGCGCTTACTTGCGGTGTCTGGGTTGGCTTCGATCAGCCGGCGACCATCATGTCAGGAGGGTACGGGGCGGCCCTGGCGCTGCCAGTTTGGACAAACACCATGACGAAAGCGTCGCAACGCTATCCTGCGAAACCGTTGCAACCGACAATGCAGATGGCCCAGACAGCTGTGTGCGCCGATTCAAATGAGCTGGCGACGAACGAATGTGCCGCGGCCGGCAGCAGCTACGACATCACGTTGCCGATCGATAAAGTTCCGAATGTGCCGTGCCACATCCATGGCGGTTTGCAGACGCAGCCTTTCGCGCAACGACTCGATGATGCCGCGCGCAAGGCCGACGCCTTACCGGGCCGCATCTTCAATTCCTTCCGAAAATTTTTTGGACGGAAATAGTTGCAAATCCGATGGCGTGTCGAGATCCATCACGCCTTCCGGAAAATCGTAGGTGGCAACTTCGTTTGGTCGGGAAAGAATAATTCCTTTCGCACCGTGATCTCCGCGCAACGCGAGCAATTGTGGGAAACAGGTTCGATGAAAAAGAGCGGGAATGCCGACCGTATCTGCGTAGCCGGAAGCGACGATTCTCTTATTGCTGGTTTGATGAAGCTCAATGAGGTGTGCGAGCGTGACGGGTCTAACAAGTGGTTGATCGGAGGCCAGCAAAATGAGCGCCTCGCTTTCCATCGCCGCTTGAATACCGGCGCGAATCGAAGAAGCAATGCCCTCGCGCCAATCGGCATTCGGAATTATTTGGACCGCCAGTCCGTTTAATTCTGCGCGAATCGCTGCTTCCTCTTCGCCGACCACAACGAAAACGGGGGAGCATTTTGCTTCCAGCGTAATGCAGGCGATTTGCCGAACAAGAGCCTGGCCATTTAGCCTAACGAGTTGTTTCGGCTGGCCGAAACGGCTCGAATTTCCCGCGGCTAGAATTATCGCGGCGACTTTCATGATGAATGGGCAGATTCGAATGGCGTAGCGATTCGCCGCTGCCGCCAGCAAAGACATTCTGAATTTCACTCACGATGGCCAGTGCAATTTCCGGCGATGTTTCCGCCCCCAGATCAAGTCCGGCCGGCGCGAATAAATTCGATTTTAATTCCGCACCGCTGTCGAGAACGTCGATCAACAGCTCCTCGCGCCGTCGTCGCGGGCCGATCACACCGACATACGGCAGACCGAGCGGCAGAAGAAAACGCAAAGCCGCGCAATCCCGCCCATAATTGTGCGTGGTGATGATTGCGACCGTGTGCGCGTCGAATTCACCGCACCAATCGGCGATGCTCGCCATGATAACCACTTCCCAACCGAGAAGTCGCGCCTGCGCCCGCAATGCGTCTCCGTCCGGGCCGTTGCCGATGACGAGCAAACGAATCGTCGGTTCGATCTGCTGGACAAATTCTTCGTCTTCGAATTTTGTCGTGATCGAAAAGGAGCGCCTTGCTTCGAGTTTCTGCGCGATTTCATCGAGAAAGGTTCGCGAAACTGGTTCGACGTAAATCTTAATCGTGCCGTGGCAACCAAATCGGCGGCGCGTATCAAACGACATCAGATGCGGCTCGCCGTGCGCGATTACATCCACCGCCGCGGCCGCAACCTCGTCTTCCAAACAACCCGCGCTCAACGAACCGAACGTGCTGCCATCCTGCGCGATCAACATCCGCGCGCCGGGCCGACGATAACTCGATCCCGTTGAACGAAGCAAAGTGGCCAAGGCAAACGACTCGTTAGGCCGACGCTGATACTCGCGAATGATTTCGCGCAGGTCGCTCACGAGAGCAGCTTGTCCGGCGTGATCGGCAAATCGCGCACCCGTTTGCCGGTAGCGTGATAAATGGCGTTGGCCACGGCCGCCGCTGTCCCCGTGATGCCGATCTCACCGATGCCGCGCGCACCGATGGGATTGAACTCGAAGTCCGGTTCGCCGACGAAATGAACATCGATCGCGGGAATGTCGGCATTCGTCGGCACGTGGTAGTCCGCCAGATTTCGCGTTGCGGGCATTCCGGTCGCCGGATCGTAGGCCGTCTCTTCGGTCAGGGCCATACCGATACCCATAACGATTCCGCCCATGATTTGGTTGCGCGCCTGTTTTTCAACGACGACGCGTCCGCAATTAATCACGCTCACCACGCGCGAGACCTGCACGCGCGGCAAGAGGGGATCAATTTTAACTTCGATGAATTGCGCTCCGAATGATTGGAAAGCGAATTTCTTATTTTCTTCCGGAGCTTTTTCTTTCGATTCGACCGCAATCGAATCCCGACCGGCCCGCCGCAAAATTTCTGAATAGCCGTCGGTTTTCGAGCTGTCGCTTTTCAGACCGAGTCGTCCGGGGGAAACCATCGCGATCTCTTCCGCCTTCTGATTGTAGAGCGGCGAGTTTGAATCTTTCACCGCGAGCTCGGCCAGCGCCTGGTGCAACAGCAATGCCACTTCGTGGATGGCGGTGCCGACTGTGCCGGTGGAATTCGATCCGCCCGCGACCGGGCCGAATGGATAGTCCGAGTTGCCCAACTCGAATTTCACTTTCTCGAACGGCACGCCGAGTTGCTCGGAAGAAATTTCCGTGAAGGCGGTGTAGGCGCCGGTGCCCAGATCGTGCGTGGCGCATTGCACGGTGGCCGAGCCGTCGGCGCGCAAAATCACTTTCGCAGCCGCGCTCATTTTGTGCCCGGGATAAGTGGCGGTGGCCATTCCCCAGCCGACGAGTAAATCACCATCGCGCATCGAACGCGGTGCGGGATTTCGTTTCGACCAGCCAAATTTTTCCGCGCCGAGCGAGTAGCATTCCTGCAGAGACTTCGCGCTGAACGGAACGTCCTTGGTCGGATGTTTATCGGCGTGATTCGCGACGCGCAACGCGACCGGATCCATCTTGAGTGCGATGGCGAGTTCATCCATGGCGCATTCCAACGCATAAGTGCCGGGGCATTCGCCGGGCGCGCGCATGAAAGTTGGCGTGGCAACGTTGACCGGATAAACCGTTTCCTCCACGCGAATCGCCGGGCTCTCGTACATGATTCCGGTGGAACGCGCGCCGCATGATTCGGTGAATTTTCCGACCGGCGAAGTCAGTGTTTCGCTGAGGTGTTGCATCGCCTGCAATTTTCCATCGCGCGTGGCGGCGAGTGCGATGCGCTGGCGCGTCGGCGTACGATGTCCCGTGCCGACAAACATGTTCCGGCGCGTAACATGCAGCTTCACCGGAACGCCGGCGACTTTCGCGCCCATCGCGGCGAGGAGGACGTGCGGCCAGATCGCGCCTTTGCATCCGAACGCGCCACCGACGAACGGACAAATCACGCGAACGTTTTCGAGATCGAGGCCGAATGATTTGGCCAGAATATTTTGCGCGCCTTTCACAAACTGCGTCGCGTCGTAGACCGTGAGTTTTTTGTCCGATTCCCAAACCGCGATTGTGCCCGACATCTCGATCGGGTTGTGCGTCTCTGTCGGAGTGATGTAAGTCTCTTCGATTTTGACGAACTGGGAATTGGCCAGCGCGTCGGCCGTTTTGCCTTTGTCGATCTGCACGTTTTCCTGATTATTTTTCTTCGGCTGGGTCGCTTTCGGTCGCGCATCTTCCATCGTGAGCGTGCCATGCTCCGGCGCATAACTCACTTTGACCAACGAGGCCGCGTATCGTGCCTGCTCGATAGTTTCTGCGACGACGAGCGCGACGTATTGCCCGGCATAATTAACGACCGCGTCGCTGAGCGGAAAACGGTCTTCATTACGAATACCGCCTGACATCCCGCGTTCCTTGAGCGCGGGCGGATTCTTTAGTTTCGGCGCGTTTTGATGAGTGAGGACAGCGAGCACTCCAGGAACGGCTTGCGCTGATTTGGTGTCGAGCGCGGTGATTTTTCCTTTGGCGATGTTGCTCTCAACCGTCCAACCGTAAGCGCATGTCGGAACTTCGAACTCGACCGAATATTTCGCCGCGCCCGTAACTTTCAGGCGACCGTCAACGCGATTTCTGTCGGGGCCAATGACGACGGCACTCATGTTTTCCAAATCCTTCTCTGGGGAGCGCACGCTTGCAGCGTGCTGGTCGCGGCATTCTGCCGCGACGAACTTTCTGCGACAACGAGTGGAGAAATTCTCAGGCACGGGGCTGGGAAAAAGTTCGCGATCGCAGAATGCGATCGCCAGCACGCTGCAAGCGTGCGCTCCCCAAAGATCGTATTTCGCGCGCTTCTCATGTCGGCATGGCGGCGACGGTGCTCAGCGCGCGCACGATACTGCGCTTCGCCAGTTCGATTTTAAATTCGTTGTACTTGTAAGCCCTGGCGTTCGCGAGCGCGGCTTGCGCGGCGGTGGTGAAAGATTTTTCGTCGGCCGTTTGTCCGACCAACCACTTCTCCGCTTCGGTGGCGCGCCACGGTTTGTGCGCGACACCGCCGAGAGCGATAC